>JAOZUP010000181.1 GCA_029938595.1 Thermoanaerobaculales bacterium
TGGTCTGTTGGGCGCCGTAACGACGGTGATCTCCGGCGGTCTCCTGGTCGAGGTCACCCGCCACTGGGCCCTAGACGCGCTCGAACAGCAGCTGCGGGGCCTCACGAGCGATGTCGGCAGCGCGCTGTGGCCCGGTCAACCGGCGCAGATCACCGTCGCCTGAGACGCATTGGCGTTGGAACCGCAAAGACGCCAAGAACGCAAAGCACCTTTTCACTTCCCTCTTTGCGCCCTTTGCGTCTTTGCGGTTTCAACACTTTTCCCCAGCTCCCCTGGCCCGCTACTCGACCGTTGCCGTCTCATCCTTCAGCATTTCTTCCGGATCGGGGAGATCCTCGGCCCGTTCGAGACCGAAGTGAACCAGAAAATCTTTGGATGTCCGGTAGAGAAACGGCTTCCCCACGACCTTCTTCCGTCCGGCCATCCGCAGCAACCCGCGGTCAAGCAGGGTTCGCACGACGCTTGCCGAGTTCGTGCCGCGAATGAAGTTCATTTCCGGAAGGGTCACCGGCTGACGATGGGCGACGATGGCGAGGACCTCAAGCGCCGCCTGCGACAGGCGTTGGCGGGCGGCGATGCCATGGAAGGACCGCAAGTACGGATCCAGGTTCGGAGGTGTCGTGCAACGCCAGCCCCCGGCAACCTTTTCCAGCCGGAGGCCGCTGTCCGGTCTTTCCAAATTCTCACCTATGGCCTCGAAAATCGCTGCGACCTCGTCCTCACCCACTTTGCGATCGTCGATCGCTTCCATGACCGCGGGAACCGTGACCGGTCCGGACGCGGTCAGCAGGATGGCTTCCACGACGGCAGTCAGCGTGTCCTTATCCACCGTTTTCTCCCCGGATCAAAAGCTCCTTGGCTCCGAGAGATCGGTCGCCCGGCCGCAAGTAGATTTCGGCGAATGGGCTCCGCTGCTCCGCGAACACGCCCCGCAGCCGTACCAGTTCCAGGGCCGCCACCATGACCGTCACGACTTCCACCGGATCCGACCGGGAGTTCAGGTGCCGAAGGAGCGGTACCAGCCCGTCGGATCGCACGAGCTCGTAGATGTCCTTCATCTTGTCCTCGACGCGGAAGCGAAGCGGCAGGACCTTGATCGGCGGCGGGTGAGATGCCGCAAACTTCTGCATCACATCGAGATAGGCTTGCGCGAGCACTCTCAGGTCGACGTCCTCCCAGTCCAGCTCCTGTTCTCTTTCGGCGTCGACGTCGGCCGCAACCTCCGGGACCCACAGGCATCGCCGCACGATGTCGCTGTCGTGCAGGAACGATGCGAGCTCTTTGACTCGGCGATAGGCGAGCAGCCGCTCCACCAGCTCTTCCCGCGGATCCTCCGCCCCCTGGTCAACCTGCGGCAGGAGCATCTTCGACTTGAGGTGGAGGAGCCACGAGGCCATCCACAGGAAATCGCCCGCACTATCGAGATCGAGCTCCTGCATCGCCTTGAGATGGGCGTTGAACTGATCGCAGATGCTGAAGATCGGGATGTCGTAGATCGATAGCTCGTTCTGCTTGATCAGATGCAGCAGAAGATCGAGCGGTCCGCTGAACACACTCAGCTCGACCGGCGGACCCTGCGGTTCTTCAGCGACCATCGTCATCGCGGGGGAGTATACCTGCACACCGTGCTTCGCGCGTCGTCGGCCGTTAGAACGTTAAAACGTTGAACGTTCAAACGTTTTAACGACGGCATTCAATCCTCCGCTCCTCTGCCGGAAACGAGGTGTTACACTCTCGCCCGCACGAACAATATCGGAGGCAATCTTGGAGCACTGGGACGGTCAAATGGACCTGTTCGATCAGAACCCGCAGCGGGAGGTGCCGCGGGACAAGAAGGTCGTGGTCTTCGACCTTGAAACGCAGCGATCTTTCGCCGAGGTTGGCGGGCGCAGCCAGTTCCATCGTCTTGGAGTGTCGGTCGGCGTGGCCTACCGGTATGACGAGGATGAGTTTCTGGTGTTCAGGGAGGACGAGGTCGGCGACCTCATCACGCTCCTCCTGGAGGCGCAGTTGGTCGTAGGATTCAACATCCGCGGATTCGATTACGAGGTGTTGCGCGCATACACCGAGGAGGATCTCCAGCGCCTTCCGACCTTCGACATCATGTACGACCTCGAGGAGCGCCTCGGATTCCGACCGAAGCTCGACAGTGTCGCCTCGGCCACCCTCGGTGTGGGCAAGTCCGCCGACGGCCTGCAGGCCCTCGAATGGTGGCGTTCCGGTGAGATCGACAAGATCATCGATTACTGTCGCGAAGACGTGCGAGTGACCCGCGACGTCTACGATTTCGGTAAACGAAATCGCTGGGTCCAGGTGGAGAGATTCGGGGGCAAGCCGCGGAAGGTCGAGGTCGATTGGTGACCACGACTGTCTCGAGATCCTCTGGGTCGTGAGAAGTACTCCACAGACCGCGGCTGACCGGCCTTCTTGCTGGCGGTGTTCGAGCGCCGAAGGCGCGATAGACCGATCGGAACGACTCAACCCATCGGAAAGGAACTCGGGAGTTTTTGGGAGTCCGGCCTGGCCCCTCTTCACAAGTTCGATCGACACTCTTCGATCATCTGGTCGGTGGTCGGTAGGCCGAGGCGCCTCATGACAGTCTCCAATTTCGACGATGGCCTGCCGAGCGCCTTCAGCACCGCCCGGTACTCGCGTGCTGCGCTCGCCTCACGGCCCAGCGTCCGCAGGCAACGCGCAAGCAGGAATCGAATCTCGCCTATCTCCGGATCGAGGTACAGGGCCGCGCGGTAGGAGAGCACCGCCGCATCCAGATCACCGGTCCTTTCCCGGGTGATTCCTTCCAACCCATGTGCCACGGCGTTTTCCGGGAATCTCGGTCTAACGAAGTCAATCGCGTCAAGGGCTCCGTGAACGTCGCCCTTCTCCAGATTGCCGATTATCTCTTCGAGACGGACTTCGATCGTGGGCCCATCATCCCCGGCCAACGGCGGCTGTGTCCGCCCGGGAACCGGGTTCGGGGTCGTCGTCCCGGCGGTCGACGGAGTTGTCCTTGAGACCTGGGGGCAAGCAGCGCCAACGCCGCCTGTTTCCCGATGGCGATAGCAGAAGGCCCCACCGAGATCCCGAGCCTGAAGGCCGGAATCCAGGTGAAGGAGCGACTCACTCGGCCCGAGGAAGAGGAAACCGTGGGCGGCCAGCACGCTTTCCACCTCCGCAATGACTCGACGCTGCAGCTCCGGGCGGAAGTAGATCAGCACGTTCCGCAGGAAGATCAGATCGAACACCTCCCCGCCGAGATCGAGCGATTGTTCAGCGAGGTTCACCCGGCGGAACTCAATTCGCGCCATCAACTCGGGATCGAGCTCGAATCGGTCACCGCTCGCCCTGAAGTGCCGCCGCAAACAGCCGGGAGGTACCCGCGCCACGGCCCGGTTTCCGAAAAGCCCCGTCTGAGCCTCTGCAAGGGCTGCCTCGTCGACATCTGTTGCCAAGATGCTCCACTGCCAGTCTCCGACGACTGCGTGGTCTGCGAGGACAACGGCCAGGGTTGCCGCCTCCTCCCCGCGTGCACATCCGGCGCACCACACCCGAACCCGTGGTTCCCGGCGGTGGGCAGTGATCTCCGAAAGAACCGTCTCCTCAAGTGCGTCGAATTGGGCCCGGCCACGAAAGAGGTAGGACTCCTTGATGGTGAATTGCCCCAGGAGTCGCCGCAACTCGTCGGAGTCGCCGTGTCGTCGAAGAGACTGCACAAAGCCCTCAATGCCGGCAAAACCGGCGCTGACAACCCGCTTCCGGGCGTATTCCTCCAGGGCGCCGAATCGGCCGTCGACGATCACGAATCCTGTCGCGTCTTCAATCAGCTGAGCGAGCTCACGAATCGTCTCGTTCACCGCCCGCCCCCGACCCGGTAGACGAGGGCGACCAGCTCGCGCGCATCGAGCCCCTGTTTCGTCAGGTAGGCATCGGCCCCCGACTCGAGGCCGGCGAGCCGGTCAGCCGGGCGGTCGAGGGTCGAAACCACCACGATCGGCAGCTCCGCCAACCGAGAATCCCCACGCAATTTTCTTGTCAAACCGAGGCCGTCCATACCCGGCATTTCGATGTCGGTGACCAGGCAGTCGAAATCCCGGTCCTCGAGGGCCTGCCAAGCGTCATCGGCGCCGCCGACGCTGGTGACACCGAGGCCCCCGTCCTCGAGCAGCCGTCGCACCATTTCCCGTGAAACCACCGAATCATCCACCAACAACACCTGAATCGGGCGCGACCGCGGTCCGTGTACCGGATGGTCGAAAGCATCCAGCGCATCGAGCGGACCCAGACGTTGGAGGGAGAGCACGTACACGGGCCGCCCAGAGGCCAGCAGCGTGATTCCCTCCACAACCGGTGGCGCGCCGGCAGCAGCCGGCAGGGGGTGAACGATCACCTCCTCCTCACCGATAACTGAGTCCGCAACGATACCAACCACACCGCCGCCGATCACCATCTCCACCAAAACCCCGTGGTCGCCAGCCGGTTCACCCAGGGCGTCGGCGAGAAAGCGGGCCGCGATCGTCCGGTCACCAATTCGCACGACCCGACGCCCTTCGGCCTCCTCAACGTGCTCCGGCACAATCCTGCGGTATGCCCGTGCAGGAGCCGCGGGGACCGCCAGTCTGTGTTGCCCCACCTCCATGACCAGGACGCGCTCACCGCGTCGCGCCAGCGGCACCTCGACCGTGATCACGGTCCCCGAATCCGACTCCATCCACAGATCGCCGCCGGCCGCCCTCACGGTCGTGGCCACCGCGTCGAGCCCGATACCGCGTCCGGAGAGTTCGGTTTTGGTCTCGCGGGTCGTGAACCCGGGTCGGAACAGAAACTGGAGAACCTCGGACATCGTCAGTTCTTCGGCCACCTCTTCAGTGATCAATCCGCGTCGAATGGCTGTGCCCACAACCTCTTGGCGGTCGATCCCCCGCCCATCATCGACGACGCGGAGACGAACTCGATCCCCCTCGCTGGAGGTCTCCAGCCGGATGTGTCCGACCGGATCCTTGCCCGCCTTCACACGTTCTTCCGGGCTTTCAATACCGTGATCGACGGCGTTCCGCACGAGGTGCAGAAGGGCCTCGCGCAGTCGATCGACGATCCTCCGATCGAGCTGCGCGTCGCCGGCATTCACCTCGAGCTCGACCCGCTTCCCGAGCGCATCAGCGAGCTCGCGCGCATGTTCTGCCAGGCCCTTCAGAAAAGGCTTCAGGGGCTGCACCTGGAGGTGGAGGAGCGCGTCAAGCTGGCGTTCGGTAAGACGGCTCAGGATACGCTGTCCGCCCTCGAACTCCAGCGCCACTTGCCTCAAAGACGTCGCGAGGGTGGCCAACACCTGGCGCGGAGCGCGTTCTCCGACGCCTCGCTCGGCCAGGGCCGCGAGCCGAAACACGCGGTTTGCGAGCCCTTCCGCGCCCGCCGCCACGACTCGCATTCGTGCGCTGCGGTCGGCAAGATCGTCCACCAGTTCCGTCGCTACACGAATCTCTTCCCGCTTCCGGTGTTTGGGTTTGGTACGCACCCTTTCGGATGCCCTTCCGTCGTCGCCAGGCGTCGCCTGGTCATCTCCGGCAGGGCCGAGCGCGGCGAGGCCGTTCGTGATTTCCACCAGGCATTCCTCGAGCTTCCCTGGCGCCAACGACTCGGGAGTCTCCAGCAGGTCCTCCGCCTGATGACAGAGCTCGGCCACCTGACGAAAACCCATCATCCGGCTGGCACCTTTGAGGGCGTGCAGCTCCCGGCGAACCTGTGCCGGGGCCTCCTCGCTTTCATCCATCGCGCCGACCAGCGCGCGGAGTCGCTCGATCCGGTCTCCCGCCTCCTCGAGGAAGAGGGAGTGGAGATCGTCGTCGTTTCTCAGATTCTCGTCCAGTTCAGGAGGTTCACATCTATCCCGAGAGTGCCCACCAACGAGCCAGCGGTGTCGTGGACGGCGACCGCGATAGTGAAGCACGGATCACCGGTCAGCAGCGAGTCGTAAATGGGGGTCACTGCGGATCGTTCTTCTCGCGCCACCGCCTGGAACCACGGACGATCAGCATACGACTGTCCCACTGCGGCACTTCCTGGAAGCTCGCGCCCCCCCACCAGCTCCCGGTTAACAACGAAGCAGATCATCGATCCTGCCCGGTCGACCAGGTAGACGAGCTCGACGAAGGAACACTCTTCCAATAGCTCGTCGAGCAGGCCTTCCACGGCCTCGAGGTTGCCGGTGAAATCCTGCAGACGCTCGGTCCACTTCGAAAGCTCATGTTTGAGCGAGTGCTGCGACTCGATGCGAAAGCTCTGTGTGAGAAGCTGAATTGACAGGGCGAGGTGGTTGAGCCGGTCGGAGGCGCCGGTGTACTCAGAGAGGCCGTCGGCAATCCGTTGCACGACTTCGCTGACCTCGCGGAGGGTCATCACCACCTGATCGGACGCGGTGCGCTGCTCCTGGGTGGCCAGCGAAATCTCGCGTGCGGCCTGGGCGGTTTCGCCGAGAGCCGTACGCAGGGTCGTAATTGCATCTTCCGAGGCCCGGCTTTGATGCAAGACCTGTTGCGCCGCCTTGGTCCCCTCTTCCGTCGCCACCACCATCCCCCGGATCGATCCAGCAAACTCGTCAAGGTGGGAGCGCACCGAATCCACCGACTCGCGGGAACGCTCCGCGAGACGACGAACCTCTTCTGCAACGACCGAAAAACGTTCTCCGTACTCTCCAGCGTCCGCCGCCTCGATGGCAGCATTGAGCGCGAGTATGTGGGTTTCCTGTGCGATCTCGGTGATGAGATCCAGGATCCGGTAGATCTCGCGGGACCTGCTGCCAAGAGTGTCCGCACGTCCCGCAATGGCCTCCACGTGCTGGCGCACCGCTTCCACTCCGGCGACCGCCGCCTCTACCGAAGCAGCGCCGGCATCCCCGGTCTCTTCGGCGTGGGCTGCGAGGTCGGCCTGGCTCGCCGCATTCCTGGCGATCTGTCCGGCCGTTCGCGCCAGCTCCTCGGTTGTGGCGGTGATCTCTATGACATCCGCGGCCTGCTGACTCGACGCCGATGCGAGCTCAGCCGATGTCCGCTGCACCGTGCCCGAGGCGATCGACACCTCCACCGAGGAGCTTTGGATCTGCTGGATCAGCGCCGCCAGCGCCCGGCTCGCTCCCTCGACCGCCTCCCGCATCTCGTCGGGTAACGGCGCAGCCGTCTCACCCGCCGCCACCATGTCGCCGTGCTTGAGCTCGTCCAGGGTCCGTGCAAGCGCGTCGCACTGCTCCTGATAGCTATCCTGCAGCGCCCGGAACTCCCTCGCGGCGCGCTGCTGGGGTAGGTGAACCAACATCACGTAGCTCACAATTGCGAGCACCCCGATGATCAGAAATGCACGTACCAGCCATTCTTCACGCAGCTCGTTGGCGGCCGCGTCGAGCAACGCACCCCCGGCCAGTACGACGATCACAAGCAGGAAGGGCCCGATCCAGTGCCGGAGCCGCTGCCATTCGTTTCTCTCAGCCATCAACATCCTCCGAAGACGAAAAAAGACTCGCCGTGTTCACCACGTTCACCGGGTCCCCGTCGATGGTGACGGTGCCCTGTACCAGAGAATCGTCCAAACCCGGTTGAGGCGGATCCGCCAGGGTCACAACCCGCTGCGCCTCGTCGATGGCTAGCCCGAGACTGCTGCCGGACCTCTCCCCGCGCCGTCCGAGAATGACGGTCGCACGGTGGTCGGACCGCAGCATGCCGCCGCTGACGAGGGTGTAAAGGTCAAGCACCGCCAGCGGCTCACCGCCGTACTGGGCGAGCCCGAGCAGGTGCGGCTGCCCGCCGGGAACGGGATGGCAGGTCAGATTTCGCACGACGCGGCGTACCTGATCCGCAGGCAGAGCCCAGCGGGCCCCTCCCGATCGCACAAGCAGATACCGGCGAACTCCTTCCGGACTGGCCACTTCCTGGTCCATGGTCATCAGAATACCATTCTGAAGAGTTAAGAGTTAAGAGTTGAGAGTTATGAGTTGAGAGCTACGAGTTGGCCCG
>JAOZUP010000182.1:0-5946 GCA_029938595.1 Thermoanaerobaculales bacterium
AGCACGAAATTTTCCAGACGGCAGGTCATTGAGATTCACCACGCGACGGAGCGCAGAAGGCGCGGAAGATCCATAGCCTGGGGCGCGAGCCCCAGGAACATGAATCGCTGATTACAGATAGCCCTGAAGGGGCGTCAGATTGCGGCTGCGGCGTGAGCCGCAGGCAACATCGCACGATTGTCCGGCGGTGTCTGGCACGCGGAGAGAATCGATCACCGACGGGTTAATGTTATTGTCATTTCGATTGGGTGATTGGCATGCAGCAGGGATTCATCGTGACCGACAGTGAGGGAGATCGGCGCCGGGTACCGGTGGGATCTTCACTCGTGGTCGGACGGTCGGGGGACAACGGTCTCGTCATCAAGGACACGGCTGCGTCGAGGCGTCATCTCGAGATCCTGAGCTCCGGCGGAGGGTACGTTTGCCGGGACCTGAACAGCCGCAACGGGACCATCGTCAACGGCGCCAAGACGAAGATTTGGGAGTTGGAGGACGGCGATCGCATCCTCATCGGCGAGACTCTGCTCCGCTTCGAGCTCGGGGCTGAAAAGGCGCCCGGACTGCCCGATAAGACGGTGTTTCTGCAGACCGTGCTCGACCCTTTGGGACGAGAGCAGGAGCTGGTGCCGTCGTCGACCTCGAAGGGGATGCTCGAGGCCGCCTACACGCTGATGAACGCCCTGGCCTCGAACTTCAACCCATGTGATCTGGTCGACAAGGTCCTCGAAACCACGACCAAAGCCATCCACGCCCACCGCGGCGCGGTCCTCTTCGCCGGGCCCGACGGCAAGCTGCAGCCGTGCCGAATTTGCGGGAGGGTGCACACGATCGTGAACGGTGAGCCCCGGCCGGCGAATGTCGACGAGATCGAGATCTGCGAGAGCGTGGCACACCGCGTCCTCCGTGACGGGGAGACTGTGCACATCCAAACGGGATTGACCGACGGATCGGTGGACCCCAGCGTGAGTATCGCTGCGCTCAAGCTGACGTCGATCCTGTGCGTGCCGATCCGCACCCAGAACGATGTCCTCGGGATCCTCTACATGGATACCAATATCGCCGATCACGAGTACACAACCGACGATGCGCTGCTGGCGACGGCGGCGGGCAACAGCGCGGGCCTGGCGCTGGACAATGCCCGCAATCACCGCGCTGTCCTGGAAAAACAGCGCATCGAGCAGGACATCGAGGCGGCGTGGACGATCCAGGAGAGCTTTCTGGTCAGTGACTGGCCGACGGACGACCCGCGTTTCGAGGTCTTCGGCATGACCCAGCCGGCCAAGGTTGTGGGAGGCGACTTCTATGATTTTGCTTATATCAACCCCGACACAATAGGAATGCTGATCGGGGACGTGAGCGGCAAGGGGGTGCCGGCAGCGCTCTCAATGGCCCAGCTGCTGGCCGAGTTTCGTCTCAACGCACCGGGAGTCAGCTCTCCGGCAGAGCTTCTCGGGCGGCTCAACCGCGGGCTCGTCGAGCGCAGCTTGCGTGGTCTCTTTTGCACCGTCGCGGTGATTGCCATCGATCTCCGAGACGGCGGGCTGTTGGGGGCCAACGCCGGCCACCACCCGATGCTGGTGATTTCCCCCACCGGCGTCACCACCACGCTCGATGCCTCCGGACCACCGATCGGCATCCTTCCCGAAATCTCGTGGGAAGATGTCACGATGACAGTCAACCCCGGTGAAACCCTTCTGTTCTACACCGACGGCATCGCCGAAGCGCGGGCGAGCGTTGACGCCGCGGACACCGGCTCCGAGCCAGTCGAGTACGGGCTGGAGGGCCTTGAAAGGGTGGCGCGGGCGTACCACGACTGTGCGCCGCGAGAGCTCGTCGACGCCATCATCGGCGACGTCCACCGTTTCTGCTCACCCCTGGCCCCCCATGACGACTGCACCATGATTGCCCTGAGGTATCTCGGCGATGGATAAGCATAGGGAATACAACGACGTCAGGCTGATCGTGCGCTCCGATCCGAGGTTTCTGGGCTCGATCAGGTCGTTGGTTCGCGCGTGGTTGGAGGCCTGTGAGGTCGCCGAGGATGTCGTGGACACAGTGGTGCTGGCGATCGACGAGGCATGCTCAAACGCCATCCGCCACGCCTATGAGGGCCGGTGCGATGAAACTCTCGAGATTCGGCTTCACGAAAACGAGGAGCATCTCGAGTTCCAGGTCTGTGATCAGGGCGCTCCGTGCCCTCCGGAATGTATGGAGCGCCGGCCGCCGCAACGTCCCACTGAGAACGATCTGAAGCCTGGCGGGCTTGGAGTCCCATTGATGCGCGAGATCTTCGACGATGTGCGTTTCTCTCCGGTTGCAACGGGCGGCAACTGCGTCATCATGAGGTTGAAGAAGAAGGACTGAGGTATCGATGGCATTGACGATCGAAGAATCGAAATCCGGCGAAGAAACCGTGGTGGGTGTTCTGGGTGAAGTGGACCTCTATACCTCGCCGCAGCTTCGGACCGCGATTCTGAAGGCGGTGCCCGCCGCCGATGGTGGGGTGGCGGTCGATCTGAGCGGGGTGGGCTACATCGATTCGTCGGGCGTGGCCACACTGGTCGAGGGGCTGAGGAGCGCCCGGAAGCACGGGAAGACGTTCACCCTGGTCGCTCCTTCGCGGGCTGTGTTGCAGGTTCTCGAGCTGACGCGGCTGGACCAGGTGTTTGAGGTGAGATGAACGTCATGATTGCCCTCGCGGGCCGCATCGGTCGCTCGACGCTGAACGCCCTCGCCGCCTGTGCGAGGGTTTCGGTCCTCATGGTCGAGACCATTTTCTGGCTGGTGGTTGCCCCGATTCGCGGCAAGGGTCTGCGGACGAAGAGCGCGGTCGAGAGCTTCGTCGAGTTTGGCGTCCGTTCGCTGCCGATCGTCGGCATGATCTGCTTTCTGGTTGGGGTCATCCTCGCCCTTCAGTCCTCCTACACTCTCGAGAAATGGGGCGCAAACCGTTTTATCGCCACCCTGGTTGCGGTGTCGGCGCTGCGTGAGATGGCGCCGCTCATGACTGCCGTCCTCATCACCGGTCGCTGCGGCTCGGCAATCACCGCCGAGATCGCCACCATGAAGGTGAACGAGGAGATCGACGCGCTCGAGGTCATGGGCCTCAACCCGATAAAGTACCTGGTGGCGCCCAAGTTTCTGGCCATGCTGGTGGCGGTGCCGTGTGTGACCGTTATCGCGATGTTCATCATGGTGTTTGGGGGTTATCTGGCGTCGATTGTCGTGGTCGGTGTTCAGTCGTCGATCTACATCGAGGAGACGATACGGGCTCTGACCGAGAAAGACCTGGTCATCGGTTTGACAAAGAGCCTGTTCTTCGGGATCGCCATCTGCTGGGTGGGCGTGTTCCGGGGCTTCCAGGTCGAGGGTGGCGCCGAGGGCGTTGGTCTCCAGACCACCTCGTCGGTCGTGACCTCGATTTTCTTGATCATAATCATTGACTTGGTTTTCACGGTTCTCTTCTACTTCCTGTGATCATGGGCAATACCCAACCGATCATCGTCGTCGAGGATCTGGTCGCCGGTTACGGCGACCGGATCGTGCTCGACCACTTGAACTTCACTGTCCGCCGTGGGGAGATCTTCGTTATCCTGGGCGGAAGTGGATCAGGGAAGACGACCCTTCTCCGCTGTCTTGTTGGTCTGAAGAAACCGATCTCGGGAAGGATCCTCATCAACGGTGAGGATTTCACCGCGATGTCCGACGAGGAGCAGATCGAGCTGCGCAAGAGAATGGGGATGTCCTTTCAGGGATCGGCTCTGTTGACCTCTATTTCGGTGGGGGAAAATGTGGCGTTGCCCCTCAGGGAACACACCAAGTTGGAGGAGTCGACGATCGACATCATGACCAAGATCAAGCTCGAACTGGTCGAGCTGGGTGGTTTCGAGGACTACCTCCCTTCGGAGCTGAGCGGTGGAATGAGGAAGCGTGCCGGCATCGCACGTGCCATGGCCATGGATCCGGAGATCATTTTCTACGACGAACCTTCGGCGGGCCTCGACCCGATCGTTGCCGCCGGCGTCGATGCGCTCATCCGAAAGATGCAGGAGACCTTCGGCCTGACGAGCATCGTCGTGACGCACGAGATGGAGAGTGTCAAGCTGATCGCCGACACGGTCTGTATGCTCGAGAGCGGACAGATTGTCGCGATCGGCAGTCTTGAGGAGCTCGAGCGGTCGGGCCATCCATATGTTCACCAGTTTCTGGCCCGTCAACCGGACGCCGAAGAGGGGGGCGACTCGAGCTACGCCCGATCCCTCACCGGGATAGATTGAATCGAGAGGTACCATGCCTGCAGCGCAACACGACTTCACCGCAACCGAAATCAAGGCCGGTCTTCTGGTTCTGGTCAGCATTATGATTCTGGTAGGTTTTGTCGCGGCGATCCGGGGCTGCCGGCCGCACGACGACTCGGCAAAACAGTACTGCGCGACGTTTACGGACATCAGTGGGCTCAACAAGGGTGCCGATGTCCGATTTGGGGGTGTCAGGGTCGGGAAGGTGACTGCGATCGAACCCGATGAGGAGGATCGATCGCGCATCTGCGTCACCGCAGAGGTCGAGGGCGATATCCCTGTCAACGAGGGCAGTGTGGCCAGTATCGAGCAGGTGACAATGACCGCCGAGAAGCACCTGGAGATCACGACCGGCGGGGCGGATCAACCGCTCCATGAGAGCGGCGATACCTTGAGGTCAAGCCCGAGCCATGGACTCCTCGATCTCCCGGATCTCGAGGGTGTGGTCGCACGTACCGAGACGCTCCTGGACGGACTGAATGTGCTGTTGGGTGTGGACCAGACCGGTGACGGAGCGGCCGATGTCGTGGGTCTGAAAGATATCTTTGCCTCCCTGGAGGTGACTCTGGACGAGAGCGCCCAAGTCGCGCGGGAGGTCAATGCCGTGATTGGAGAAAACCGAGCCGGCCTCGGGGAGATCGTGAAAAGGTTATCTGCTCTCGAAGAGGCCGCGACCGAACTGATGACTCAACTCAACGACGTGGTTGCCGAAAACCGCGGTCCTCTCCACGAGAGCGTCGGCAATCTCCAACAGATGACCGCGGAGATGAGTGAACGGGTCTCGGAGCTTGGGGCTTCGTTGCAGACGACCCTCCTCTACCTCCAGGAAGTGGGTGCCAACAGCAGCGACCTGCTCGACGACCAGCGGCCGACCATCGAGGAGATCCTGATCAATCTCCAGGATACGACCCGCAATTTGCGGGAGTTCTCGAGGATCCTGGCCGACCAACCGGATGCGCTGATTCGCGGCAAGGAAAAGCAGGGGCGCGGGAACGGGGAGAAGAAATGAGGGCGATGTCGGTTGTGTCCGTGGTGGTGCTGTGCGTGCTCTGCGCTTGCGCCTCTGCACCGAAGATCGACTATTACACTCTCGGGATGGAGTCGTCGGGCCAGACTCGACCGGATGTGAACCTGGTTGTCGAGCGGCTGCGGACCACCGAGGCGTTGGCGCGGAGCCAGATCATGATCTCCGCTTCGGCCACCCAAGTCGAGTACTACGCCAGGGATCAGTGGGCCGGGAGTGTGGGGGAGACGGTCCAACAGAAGCTGGCTGCCGAGTTCGGTCCGCCGGTAGAAGGCAGGAGGACCCTGACGGTGTCCGGCACCGTGCTTGCCTGTGAGCAGGTCGACGTGGCCGGTGGCGCCGAGGCGCGGATGAAGCTCGGAATCGTTATCCGCGACCCGGCGAAGCCGCGCTACGAGGCGCCGCTGCTCGAAAAAAACTACGAGGCGAGACGCAGCGTCTCCGAGCCGAGTTCGGCTGCAGTGGTGAAGGGTCTTTCCCAATGCGCCGAGCGGATAGCGGCCGAGATCGCCACCGACGCGTCGACGCTCTGAATGCATGTGGAGAATCCTGCGTATCCGATTGGTTCGGGTTGGCCGACAAGTCTGGAGTTTTTGATACCCAGTGGTGGGGGGGGGGGGGGGG
>JAOZUP010000182.1:5956-7965 GCA_029938595.1 Thermoanaerobaculales bacterium
ACAGATTTCTCGGAAGTCGTTGTAGGCGGGTCCTTTAGGGCCCGCCACCACAACGATCCGGTACCAGGGGAAAATCATCCCGGGAGCGACATGGAGTTCATTAGGTTGTCTTCCATCATCTTGAGCTCGTCGATGCCGGAGATGATGATTTCGGGATCTACCTTGAGAGTTTCGGCAGGCGCCTTGTCGACGTAGTCGATCTGGGACAGAACGGACTTGATGCAGTTGAGCCGCGCCAGCTTTTTGACATCGGAGCGGACGATGGTCCACGGCGCAATGGTGCGGTTGGTCTCTGACAGCATCTGGAACTTCTTGACCGTGTACTGGTCCCAGAGCTCCTGCGCCTGCTCGTCCACGGGCGAGATCTTGTACTGCTTGAGAAGGTCGCCGTGGCGGGATTTGAACCGGCGGAGCTGCTCCTTCTTCGACACCGAGAAGTAGAATTTGAAGAGCTTGACACCGTCCTTCACCAGCATCTGTTCGAAGTACGGTACGTCCTTGATGAATCTCTTGTTCTCCTCATCGGTGCAGAAACCCATGATTGGTTCGACCATCGCGCGGTTGTACCAGGAGCGATCGAAGAACACGATCTCACCGGCTGCCGGCAGGTGCGATGTGTAGCGTTGGAAGTACCACTGGGTGCGTTCCTTGTTGCTCGGTTTCTCGAGTGCGACGACGCGGGCGCCGCGGGGATTCATGTGCTCGGTGAACCGCTTGATGGTGCCGCCCTTGCCGGCCGCGTCGCGGCCCTCGAATAGCAGAACCAGTCGCATGCCATCGGCCCTGACTTGGGACTGCATCTTCATGAGCTCGATCTGGAGGTCGTGGAGCTGCCGTTCGTAGTCGAGAGTTGTCTCCTTCACCCACACTGGGACGCCGTGCTTTTTCTCTCCGGTCTCGCTGCTCTTGAAGGATGTGTGCTCGCGGAGCTTAGTGTGGCGCTGCTCCGCCGCCGATCCCTTGGGGCCCGCGTTTTTCTTCTTCGAAGACTTCTTCATGACGGCCTCACTCCCTCCACTTAATGGGGCAACACCCTCTCAGCGAATGAACTTGCCGAGCTTGCGCTTCTGCTTCTGCATGATCTTGAGCTCCCGATCACCCCTGATGACGATGTCGGGATTCGGGGTGAAGTCGAGGGTCCGGCTCCGGCCCGCGTACTTGATCTGGTTCAGGATGAGCTTGATGGTCTCGAGCCGGGCAAGCGCCTTGTCGTCGGAACGGATGATGAACCACGGCGTCGTCGGGGTGTGGGTCTTCTTCAAGAGCCGGTACTTCATGTGGGTGAACTCGTCCCACAGTTCCTGCGCCTGGAGGTCCACCTCGCTCAGCTTCCATTGCCGTAGGGTGTCGTTCTTCCGTTGCTCGAAGCGACGTGCCTGTTCCTCCCTGGAAACCGAGAAGTAGAGCTTGATGAGAATGGTGGTCTTGTCCTCGATGATCCGTTCCTCGTAACCCACGACCTTGTCCATAAACCGCTTGTACTGGGCCTTCGTGCAGAAACCCATAACCGGTTCCACCATGGCCCGGTTGTACCAGCTGCGGTCGAAAAGGACGATCTCGCTGGCGTGGGGGAGGTGCTCGATGTAGCGTTTCATGTGCAGCTCGGTCCGTTGGATCTCGGTGGGTTTGCCAAGGGCGATGACGCGGTAGTGTTTCTCGTTCATGTAGCGCACCACGCGGCGAATGGTGCCGCCCTTGCCCGAAGCGTCGCGGCCGTCGAAGAGGATGATCGCTTTCCTGTTGGTGCGCTCGATGTGCTGCTGCAGCTTGATGAGCTCGGCCTGGTAGGGCTTGAGCATTTCGGATTTGAAGTACTTGGTGAGCGCGGCGTCGATGACCTCCCGGCGGTCCTTCTTCTTCATGCCCTTTTGCACGGCCCGGATCTGCTCAATCGTGCTCGTGGCCTTGTCGGCCGGCTCGGCGCGTTCGATGACCGCGCGGATCCTCGAGGTGGACCCCTCGACCTCTTCCGGATCGGTCGCACGGCGGTTTTGCTTTCCTTTTGGTGT
>JAOZUP010000183.1 GCA_029938595.1 Thermoanaerobaculales bacterium
TCGAGGAAGAGCGAGTTGATGACATTGGTCGGCCGGCTGCCATCACAACCGGTGGTCGCCCAGGTCTTGGGCGCGAGCTCCTTGACCGGCTTGCGGCCTTCAGAAAACTCGACCGGTTCCATCATCTGGCCGATGAGGCCGTCACCGAGAACCATCACCGGGTTGCGGTAGTAGTCGGCGAGGTCGAAGGCGTCCTGCACCAGATCGGCCGCCTCCTGAATCGACCACGGCGCCAGCACGAGGACCCGGAAATCACCGTGGGCGAGGCCCTTTGTGGCCTGGAAGTAATCTCCCTGGCTGGGCAGAATCCCGCCGAGACCCGGTCCCGCGCGCATGATGTTGACGATCACCACCGGCAGCTCGGCGCCGGCAAGGTAGGAGATGCCCTCAGCCATCAGCGACACACCGGGCGACGACGACGAGGTCATGACCCGTTCGCCGGCCCCGGCCGCGCCGTAGATCATGTGCGACGCCGCGACCTCGGACTCCGCCTGCACGAAGGTGCCGCCGATCTGCGGCAGCCGCATCGACATGTACTCCGGTATCTCGTTCTGCGGCGTGATCGGGTAGCCGAAAAAGAGCTTGCAGCCCGCCTGCACCGCTGCCTCGCCGATGGCCTCCGAGCCTTTCATGAGCCTTTTCGTCATCGTGGCTCCCATCAGTAACTGAAGTAGTGGTACATCGTCCCGTTGACCTGCATCTCGATGGCCATGTCGGGACAGGTGATACAGCATAGCCGGCAGCCGATGCAGCGCATTTGCTCCACCACCTCGGCATAGATATAGCCCTTGCTGTTGATCTTTTTGCCCATCCCGAGGATCTGCTGGGGGCAGGCGTGCACGCACAGCTCGCATCCCTTGCAGCGGTCAGGGCTGATCACGATCCGCGACATGGACGCTCCTTTCTCAGTTCACGACGAAGAGCGGACCGGTCGTCCGCAGCTCCGGAGATTGCGCGAAGGGCGGTTTGACAATGCGCCGCAGAGCGACGACCGGACACTCGAGCTCCTCTGCAGCCAGCACTTCCGCCAGGTCCTCGGACACCGTCACCGCAACCAGGGGCGCCTCGGCGAGCCTCGCGGTCTCGAGTGCCAGGCGGTAGCCGTCGAGCACCACCTCCGGGGTGGTCTCGTCCATGAGATGGGTGTTGGAGATGAGCCCGCTCACCGGCACCCGCCCGACCGCCTCGATCTCGCGCACCATCGCCGCCGCGCGTTCCGGATCCGGGGTCGATGGGCGACGGAAGTTGAGCACCAGCAAACAGTCGGTGTCATCGAAGGGAATCACATCCGACAGCGAGCCCAGAACCCGCGCTCCCACGTCATCACCGCCGACGTCCATGATCAACCGGCTGTGATCGTCGCGCAGGTGGCTGCGAATCTGCGGAACGATGATCGGCAGGTCGGCATGCACGTTGGCGCCGGTGGGCGCCAGAAGGTTGACCCCCGCGTCAGAGAGAATGGCGCGTGCCGAGCGGGAGCGGAAGTAGGGTTTGACGACGTCGAGATCGGCAAGGGTCACCCTCGACCCGGCGGCGGCCAGCTCGAGCGCGCCGTTGAGCGCGATCTCGGTCTTGCCGCTGCCGAAGTGGCCGACGAAAATTGTCACCCGCCGTTGGTACATTCACACTCCTGTTGTGTGGGTTCTCGCACCGACGCTCGGTCTCGAGGCCAATGCCCCGTTAAATCTAAGTGAACCTCTTCACTAATGCAAATTGCTTACTGAGACGCAGTTACAGATGGTAGCGTGACGATTTTTGCGCACATCCTCAAGCAACTTGCGGGGATCCGTCTGCTGAATCAACCCAGCCGCGACATGCAGCGGCGTAACGCGAAGCACGAAGTCGGAAGCGGGTGGAACGTTCAAACGTTTAACGTCACAACGTTCAACGCTCCCGCTCCTCCGCCGACATTCGAATGCGGCGGGCGGCGCACTCGGCATACCCGGTGCATCGCCGGCAGACATCGTCGTCGATGAAAGCGAACTCCGACGGTGCGCAGACGGTGATCGAGGGGTCCCTGGCGGCGTCGAGCTCGGCGAGCAGCGTCTCATCCTCTTCACCGATGGCGCCGGTCTCCCCGGCACGGGCATCGGCCGCACGCACCGCCGCGTCCCAGCCACGATTGCGGTCCTCGGCCTGCTCGTTCTCGGCGCGCAACGAGACATCGGCCTTTCGCTTGTTGAGCTGGAACATGAGCTTGCGGCGGGTCGGCATGCGGCGGGTGGCAAGGAAGAAGAGATAGCCGGCCGAGGTGCCCGCGACGTTGGCGAGCCCCGCCACCAACCCGTAGGAGAGGCTCGAGTAGACGAGAATCGCCGCGGCGACGATCGCGAGGTACTTGACCTTGACCGGGATGATGAAGAAGAGCCGGAACTCGACCTCAGGGTAGAGGGTCGCAAAGGTGAACAACAGACAGGTGCCGAAACCAATGTCGCCGTAGAGCAGCCGACCGACGGCAACCGCGGTCAAGGACGCGCCGAATGTGGCAACCAACCAGAAGACGAGAAACCTCGGCGAGCCCCAGCTCTCCTCGAGAGGGCGCGCCATGATCCACAGCACGAGCATCGAGATGAAGAACCAGAACATACCGGTGCCGTGGACGAACTGGTAGGTCACGAGGGTCCACGGCCGCGCGATGACATAGCCTGGAATGAGGGCCAGAGCTTGCCGCCCCCCTTCCATCATCGAGCCGAGAATAAAGACCGCGAAGTGGGCGAAAATCAGCCCTTCGGTCAGATGCCACTGTTCTCGCTGCATCAGCGTCTCCCCAGACGTCGTTCCATCTCCTCCTGGCTCAGGCGCAGGATGATGGGCCGCCCGTGCGGGCAGCGATACGGATTGTCGGTCGCCACCAGATCCGAGAGCAACGCCCGCTGCTCGTCGCCCGACAAACTGTGGTTGATCTTGATCGCGGCCCGGCAGGATAGCGAGGCTGCAACCTCCTCCTCGAGCTCGTCGGCCGCGCGCTTGGGGACGCCATCGAGAGCGGTGGCGCGATCGAGGATCTCTTCCACGACGCGGTCCACCTCCTCCTCCTCCAGTTCAGGCGGCACCGACGACAGACGGATCGTGCCGTGGCCGAAGATCTCGGCCTCGATACCGACCCGGCGCAACAGCTCGGCCACCGACTCGAACGCGGCCGCGCGCGCCTCTCCGACCTCAATCAGACGTGGCGTCAGGAGTCCCTGCGAGGGTGTTTCCTCGCCCGCCAGACGACGAAGGATGCGGTCGTAGAGCACCCGTTCATGGGCCACGTGCTGATCGACGATCACCAGACCGTGGTCGTCTTCGAGGAGCAGAAAGGAGTCTCGGTACTGGCCGATGAGGCGGCCAAAGGGGGTGTCCGCCGGACCGGATTTCGCTCCTGACCGCAGGGCATCCCTCGCGGCGGAGATCGTCGGCCGCGACGCGTCATCCACCACCGTCTCGAATCCCCCACCGTAGGCCGGGTGTTCGAAGAGCGGCGGTCCGCCCGCTTCGTGCCGTTGGCGAATCAGCTCGCCGTATCCTCCGGCCTGAGGCGCCGCGACCCCGCCCCACGCATCTCCGTCCTCGAGTTTTCCCACCGCTACCCGTCCCTGGGAGGCCGCCACTCCCTCGCGCACGGCCCGCTCGACCAAGGCGAATACCGATCCCGATCTGGCGAAGCGAACCTCCGCCTTCGCGGGATGGACGTTGACATCAACCTCGTCCGGAGGCAGCCGGAGATCGAGGACGATGCGAGAGCCGCCGAAACCGCTCCCCGCGGCACGCAGCACCCTCATCACGGCGCCCACCAGCAACCGATCGCGCACGACTCGGCCGTTGACGAGGAAGATCAGCATCGGACGTCCCCTGCCGCTGCCAAGGGCGAGGAGGCCCTCGACCTCGCCGCCACCGCCGGCATGAAACCGGATGACCTGGTCGGTGTTGCGCCACAGATCCGTGAGTCGGCGCGAGGGGTCGGAAGCGAGGGGGGCATCAATCAGCACCCTCGTACCGTGGCGGAGAGTGAAAGCGACATCGGGCCGCGCCAGGGCCGCGCCCCACAGACCTTCCTGGGCATGCCGCAACTCGGTCTCCGGCGCCCTCAGGAACTTACGTCGCGCCGGCACGTTGAAAAAGAGATCCCGCACCTCGACCGTGGTCCCGCGCGCCCGGGCAGCGGCGTCCGCCCCCAGAATGCGGCCGCCATCAACGGTCACCCTGACCCCGCCCACCTCAGGATCCGCCGAAGTCAGCAGCTCGAACCGCGAAACCGCCGCAATCGATGGCAGGGCCTCGCCGCGAAAACCGAGGGTGGCGATGTGATCTAGCTGGTCGGCCGAGCGGATCTTGGACGTTGCATGCCGCTCGAGCGCGAGAAGAGCGTCGTCGGGATCCATCCCACAGCCGTCGTCGGTCACCCGGATGAGGCTGCGACCGCCGTTCTTCAGATCCACCTCGATCCGGGTGGCGCCGGCATCGAGACTGTTCTCGACCAGCTCCTTGACCACCGACGCCGGACGCTCCACGACCTCACCGGCAGCGATACGGTTCACGAGCTCGTCGGGGAGAACCTGAATACAAGGCACGAGGGATATCATACCGAACGTTTGAACGTTTCAACGTTGAACGTTTGAACGTTGATTGACTCAGTGGTGCTCGAAGATGGAGATGTCCGGTTTCGAGTCCGGTGTCACAACACGATCCGGGTCGGCGAGATCCTCGCGAATCAGCAGGTCGATGAGGTGATCACGCACCCCGCCGCGCCCCCGTTTCTTGTAGAGGCTGCGAACGGTCTCGGGTTTCAGGCTGATCCCGGTCATATGTTGGAGGTACTGGCAGAAGACCTTGGAACGGTAGACAAAGGACATGATGAGCAGGAAGAGCAGGACCGCAATCGCTGCGACCGCACCGAGCTGAAACGTTGCGACCGGATCGAGATCAAGAAATCCCATGCTCGAATTCACCTTCCGTCATTCTCCGGCTCATTGCCGTTGAGCGCATGCGTCTCATCGACCTCACCGAAGAAGTCTTTCGATACCAGCAACTCGCGTCCCTTGGACCCGGCCGGCGGTCCCACCAGGCCCTCCGTTTCCATCATATCTAAGAGTCGTGCCGAGCGGGTGTAACCGAGACGCAATCGGCGCTGGATGTACGACGCCGAGGCCTTGCGGGTCTCCACGACGAGACGAGCTGCCTGATCGTACATGGGGTCCGAAAGCTCCTCGCCATCCTCCATGACGGTCCGTCGACCGCCACGCTCGGGAGGGCCGAGGGGAGCGTGGGACAGGATATCGCGTTGGTACTCGGGCTTGCCGAACCGCTTGATATATCGGACGACACTCGCAATCTCCTTTTCCGTGACCAGCGGCCCGTGCAAGCGAATCAAATTGGCGCTGCCCGGCGGCAGGAAGAGCATGTCGCCACGACCCAGGAGATGCTCGGCTCCCATCGAGTCGAGAATGACCCTCGAGTCGAATCGCGAACGCACCTTGTACGCGATTCTGCACGGGAAGTTGGCCTTGATGATACCGGTGAGAATGTCGACCGAGGGTCGTTGGGTTGCACACACGAGGTGCACGCCCACCGCGCGGGCCTTCTGGGCCAAACGGGTGATCGACTCCTCCACCGCCCGCGAGGACGTGATCATGAGATCCGCCAACTCATCGATGATAATAACGATGAAGGGCATGGGCTCGAGGTCGGGGGCATCACCATTTCCCTCGTCGGCCAGTCTCTTCCGCGCACGGCGCAGCTGAACCGGGTCGTGAAGGAGCTGGTTGTACTGCTGCAGATTGCGGACCCCGAGCGCGGCGAGAACACGGTACCTATCATCCATCTCCGCCACCGCCCACCCAAGCGCGTTGGCCGCCTTCTTCGGGTTGGAGATGATCGGTGTCAACAGGTGGGGGATGTCGCCATAGACCCCGAGCTCCACCATCTTGGGATCGACGAGGATGAACTTCACCTCGTCCGGCCGCGCCTTGTACAGGATCGACATGATCATCGCGTTGAGACCCACCGATTTCCCAGAACCGGTGAATCCGCCCATCAAGAGGTGCGGCATCCGTGCAAGGTCGGCGAAAAAAGGTTTGCCGCGGATGTCGACCCCGAGGCTGAGGGTCAGCAACGACTGACCGCGCTGATACTCGGGGGCCTCTATCAGCTGTCGCAATCGGATGACTTCGGGATCCGGACAGGGTACCTCGATACCCACGGTCGCGCGGCCTGGGATTCGCTCGATCCGCACCGAGTCGGTCCGCAGCGCGAGGGCGAGATCCTCGGAAAGGCCCTGAACCGCTGAGATCTTGACCCCGGAGTCGAGCCGAAACTCGTAGGTCGTGATCACCGGCCCGGTGCGGATATTGACCACCTCGCCGCGAACCTTGAACTCCTGGCATTTCAGCGTAATGAGCTTCGACATCTCGATGAGGGCCGCCGAGTCGCGCTCTGGGGCCTCCTCCGCCAGGTCGAGGAAAGCCTCTTTCGGAAGGTCGTAGGACTCGAGGTCGTCAACAAAATCGAACTCTTCCTGGACCTCCGGGCGCTTGGCAGCAGCAGCCTTCTTCGCCACGGTTGCCGGTTTTTCCACTTTTCCGCGGCGACCCGTGCTCGCCCGCTTGGCAGCCGGCTCGTCGGCCGGTTCTTCGACTATCCGCTCCTCGGCCTGCCTGCGCACGATCCGGAAACGCCCCCGCCCTTCCACCTGTTTGACCGTCAACGATCCCTTGTAGTCGTCGCTGCCTTCGATGCGACGGATCTGGCGGTCGATCACCTTATGCCGGGCGCGCGCCTCCTCCTTCGCCCGCCGCCGTTCGGATCTCTCCCGCCGTCGCTCGAACCAAAAACTTCGCACCCTTTCCGTGAGGCGATCGGCGAGGGCACCCGCCGACGCACCCGACAGCAAGAGGACACCGAGAATGAGCAGGAACACCAGCACGACGATGCCCCCTACCGGCCCGGCGAATCCCCGCAGGAGTTCGGTTTCGGCAAGACCCACAAAACCACCGGTCGAGATACGACCGTCGCGGTACGGCAGATCGGTGCCGAGGAGGCTGGCAAAACCAGGGAGCGCGAGCAACAGCAATCCCCATCCGGCCGCGGCGAGCCGCGGGTTGGCCACCGGCGACTGGCGCAGGAGCCGCCATCCGAGCACCGCGGCTGCCACCGGCAGCACGAATGCCGTCAGACCGAAGAAGCTGAACAAAGCGGCTGACAGCGTTGCGCCGAGCCAGCCGGCGAGGTTGTTCGGCGCGTCACGCAGAGTGGAGGCGTGGAAGGGACTCGGGTCGAGGGGCGAGTGGGACAGGAGGGCCACTGCCACCAGTAATGCTCCCAGGAGCAGGGCCACTGCTGCCGCCTCACGCACGACTCGATCGCGCATCACCGGCCTCCCGAAACCAACACCACCACCAGAATCCCGAGTGGGACACAGTACCAGGCGAAACGGTGGAAGATGTTGCTCGACACCGTTTTGATCACCACCTGGAGCACGAAGTAGCCGGTGATCCCAGCAGCCAATCCCCCTGCGATGCTCGCAAGCCCGAGGCCGTTGCCGACAGCAGCCATTACCGACCGCGTCTCTACCATCTCGACAACGGTCACCGCAGCTATGGCTGGAACGCTCAGAAGGAACGAGAACCGCGCCGCCCAAGACCGCTCCAAGCCTCCACCGAGGCCAACGGCAATGGTCATGCCCGAGCGGGACAGACCCGGAAAAATAGCCATCCCCTGCGCAAGGCCCACCAGCGCGCTCTGCCTCCAGGTGGTCCCGCCCTCACTCGCCGTTCCACCCGGAAGAAACTTGGTGGCGGCGACAATCAGACCAGTCACGATCAGAGCCATCCCGACCCACACGGGACGGTCAAATGCCTGCACAGCCACCCTTCGCAAGGGGAGGGCGACGATCGCGGTGGCGGCTGTACCCACGAACA
>JAOZUP010000184.1:0-4021 GCA_029938595.1 Thermoanaerobaculales bacterium
GAGCGGCAGAAGCTCGCGGCCCTTCTCGAAACCGAAATGTCGCCGAGGGAGCTGACCAGGCCATAATAATTTCGGATTTCGGATTTCGGATTTGCCGACCAGTCACCCCGTGGTTGAGTTCTTAGTTCTTAGTTTTTGGTTTTGAGTTTCGGATCAGCTTCCTCACTCCCTAACCTCCTCACTTCCTCACCCTATTCACTATGGGGAAATGAAGACCACCCACACAGGTTCAGGGTGTCGATTTGAGCTACACATTGACTCACACAATGATCTGTGTAAAATGGCATTGGGAGGCGATCATGCCGACGAATCTCGCTCTTGATCCTGAGCTCCTTGACGAGGCTCACCGAATCGGCGGCCACCGGACCAAGAAGGCCACGGTTTCCGAAGCTCTACGTGAGTACATTCTCCGGCGGAAGCAGCAGCGAATTCTGCATCTCTTCGGTACTGTCGATTATGACGCCGATTTTGACTACAAGGCGCAGCGTCGGCGCGCATGAACGTACTGGTCGACACCAGCGTATGGTCCCTTGCCCTGAGGCGACGGGAGGTCGATGAAGAGTCCGAGATTGTGCGTGAGCTCCGCGAGCTGATCGTGGAGGGCTCGGCGGTAATCATCGGCCCCATACGTCAGGAGCTGCTCTCCGGCATCCGAAACAAACAACAATTCGCCTCGTTGCGGGACCACCTCCGGGCGTTTCCGGATCTACTGCTCGAGATGACCGACTATGAGCGAGCGGCCGAGCAACTCACGGCGTGTCGAATGCGGGGCATCCAGGGCTCGAATACCGACTTCTTGATCTGCGCGGTATCGGAAAGGCTCGACCTCTCGATCTTCACCACCGACGATGATTTCACCCATTTCTCGGAGCACCTACCGATCCGTCTGCATCGCACGCGTTTCGAATCCTGATTTCGGAATTCAGCCCGCCCCCTGCACGTGAGACGCGTGCAACACAGATGGCAAACGCATCCGGGTTGTCTTGTGTGCGGTCGTCTCGGCCGCACGTGCAGGCGGGACGCCTGCGCCACAAGCGGTCCGACAGCCTTGAAGGGAAGCCCCAGTCGGCGCGGCGCTGTTGCGGAGGGCCTCGTTGCGAGGGCCGTGAGACGTGGTCAGCTGGTGCGCTTTAGCGTGCCAGATGGCCTCGTATCGCGGGCCGCAGCAGAGGCCCGGAGCGGCAGCGCCGGCGGGCGGACACGGAGACCGGTTCGCTCCGTGGTATCTTCGCCCCGTGAACTCCGACACGGCCTCGGACATTCTGGCTGCGGCGCAGGATCTCCTGCCATGGATGATCGAGATCCGCCGTGATCTCCACCAGCATCCAGAGCTCGGCCTCGAAGAGCATAGGACCAACGCCAAGGTCCGGAGCCTGCTCGACGAGATGGGGATCGAGTACGTGGACGGATTGGGCGGCACGGGCGTTGTCGGTCTCATCAGCGGGAATAGCGACGGCAGGGTCGTGGCGCTGCGGGCGGACATGGATGCCCTGCCGATCCAGGACGACAAGGACGTCGCCTACGCGTCGAAGATCCCGGGCAAGATGCACGCCTGCGGTCACGACGTGCACACCACCGTGCTCCTGGGCGCAGCCCGATTGTTGGTTGAGCAGAAGACCTCCCTTCCAGGAACAATCAAGCTCCTCTTCCAACCGGCGGAAGAGACGGTGGGAGGGGCCAAGCTGCTGATCGAAGCCGGAGCCCTCGAGAATCCGCGGGTGGATGCGATCTTCGGTCTTCACGTGGACCCGACTCTCGAGACCGGCACGGTGGGACTTCATTTCGGACAGCGCAACGCTTCCTCCGATAACCTCGAGATCATCGTGCACGGAAAGGCGGCCCACGGAGCCTACCCCTTCGAGGGGGTGGACGCCATCGTGGCCGCAGCTCAGGTCGTCAGCTCGCTGCAGACGATCGTGAGCCGAAACGTGGACGCCCAGGAAGCCGCCGTGGTGAGCCTGGGAACCATCCATGGGGGAACCCAGGCCAATATCGTGGCGGACAGGGTGGAGATGGTTGGCACCGTGCGTTGCGCGAGCCAGACGACTCGCCAATTGGTGCTGCAACGGATCAAGGAAACAGCCGAGGCCGTAGCCCTCGGCCTGGGCGCCCGAGCCGAGGTCAATATCGAGCCGAGCTACGACCCCGTCGTCAACGACGACTCCATGTTGGAGATTGTCCGCGAGACTTCCAGGAGCCTCCTGGGCGACGATAGCATCGTGATTTTCTCCAAACCCAACATGGGGGTCGAGGACTTCGGCTACTACCTCAGCGAGGTTCCCGGCGCCTTCTACTCCCTGGGAGTGCGCAACGAGGCCGCCGGCATCGTACATCCGGTTCACCAAGGGCTCTTCGATGTGGACGAGAGCGCGATGGCGATCGGGGTCGCCCTGCAGGTTCTCAACGCGTTGGCCGGCTTGGCGCCATGCTGAACAAGGTCTGGGGCGCGTTCTTCTTTGTGGCCTTCGCTGTCGGCCTCACGAAGTCCCTCTTCTTCAGCGACTGGGGCGTCTGGGCGGCCATGGTCACCGCGGCCTTCGACATGTCCAAGGTGGGTTTCGAGATCTCCCTCGGGCTCACCGGAATCATGTGTCTGTGGCTGGGCATCATGCGACTGGGGGAGAAGGGGGGCGCCGTCGATCTCATGGCTCGCGCCTTCGGTCCCCTGCTGAAGCGACTCTTCCCGGGGATTCCGGACGGCCATCCGGCGATGGGCTCGATCGTCATGAATATGGCGGCGAACATGTTGGGGCTTGACAACGCAGCCACCCCGCTCGGCCTCAAGGCCATGAACGAGCTGCAGGAGCTCAATCCCGATCCGGAGGTGGCCACCAACGACCAGATCCTCTTCCTGGTGCTGAACACCTCGGCCGTGACCGTCATACCGGCGACCATCTTCGTCTATCGGGCGCAGATGGGGGCGGCCGACCCCACCGACGTTTTCATCCCCATGCTCATCGCGACCTTCTGCTCCACCATGGTGGGGCTCACGGTCACCGCCGCAGTCCAGCGACTGCGGCTCTGGGACCCGGTCATCCTCGCCTATCTGGGCGGTTTGACCGCCCTGGTAGCTGGGATGATCGTCTACTTCTCACGGCTGGACCGCGAGGCGATGCAGCTCCAGAGCTCAGTGCTCTCGAACTTCATAATCTTCTCGGTGATCGTCAGTTTCGTGTTCCTGGCGGCCCGCCGCGGCCTGCCTCTCTATGACGTCTTTGTCGAGGGGGCCAAGGACGGTTTCAAGGTCGCGGTTAGCATCATCCCCTACCTGGTGGCGATGCTGGTCGCCATCGGTATCGTACGCGCCAGCGGCGCCCTCGATTTTCTTCTCGACGGCGTGACCTGGGCGGTGAGTTCGATGGGATTGGATACCCGCTGGGTGGACGGCCTTCCCACGGCGCTGATGCGGCCCCTGTCCGGAAGCGGAGCACGCGGGCTCATGCTCGAGACCATGGAGGCCCAAGGCGCCGACTCATTCGCCGGGCGACTGGTGAGCGTGATCCAGGGCAGCACGGAAACCACTTTCTACGTTCTCGCGGTCTATTTCGGCTCGGTGGGAATCCGTCGCGCCCGGCACGCCCTGGCGTGCGGCCTCACGGCGGACGTGGCGGGAGCCATCGCCGCGATCCTGGTCTGTTATCTCTTTTTCGGTTAAATCTGTCACAGATTTGTCATGGACATGCCCCCCCGGTCCGAGGTAATCTGTCTCGAACACCATGAACCTGTATACCAGGATCTCATGTATGGATTCGGCCATCCCGAGGTTCCCAAATGATGGCTGAATGGGGTGCCCTCTCGACGGAGGCCTCGAACCCCTCCAGTGAAGGGCTCGATACCCTCTCGAGCGAAGAGGTGGTGTCGCTGCTCCTGGAGGAAGACCAGCGCGGCTTGGAGGCCGCCGGCCACAGCCGGGAGGGCATCGCCCGGGCCGCTTCCTGGGTCGCCGAAATCCTCGAAGCGGGCGGCACCGTGCTGTTTGCCGGTGCCGGGACCAGCGGCCGGCTCGGAATTCTCGAGGCCG
>JAOZUP010000184.1:4031-7894 GCA_029938595.1 Thermoanaerobaculales bacterium
TACCTTCGGAACCGATCCGGAGCAGATCCGGGCCGTGATTGCCGGCGGCCCCGAGGCCGTCTTCGAAGCCCGAGAGGGCGCCGAGGACATCGCCGAGGATGGTGCCGCGGCCGTGGAAGGGCTGGGCACCGGAGACCTTCTCATTGCAGTATCCGCGAGCTCGGCCACACCCTTCGTTCTGGGCGCGCTGGCGTCGGCTCGGTCGGGCGGCGCCCGCACGATTCTGGTCACCTGCACCCCACCCGACGGAATCTCGGCGGTCGCCGATCTCGTCCTGGCGCTCGACACCGGTCCGGAGGTGCTCACGGGGTCCACGCGGCTCAAGGCCGCTTCGGCGACCAAGGCCGTGCTCAACGCCATCACCACCGCGGCCATGGTGCGCCTCGGCAAGGTCTATGGAAATCTCATGGTCGATCTGCGTCCCGGCTCGGAAAAGCTCCGGGACCGGGCGCTGCGCATCGTCGAGGCTGCGGGAGCGGTCTCCCGCGAGGAAGCGGAGCGGCTCTACGACACCGCCGACGGAGAGGTCAAGACGGCGATCGTCATGGCTCTGTGCGAGCTCGAGGTGGAGCCCTCCCGCAAGCAACTACGGGCAGCCGGTGGCCACGTCCGGAAGGCCCTGAAGGATTATTCGGCAGCCGAGAAGGGCGGCTCAAACCGTAGCGACAGATGACCGTATCTTTTTTTACCTGCGTTCCCAACTCTGGCTCCGATTCTCGGAGTCACGAGTCGTCGTTTTTTACCAGGGTGCGCAACAGAGGAAGGGATAGGAGGAAGCAATGAGAAAACAGTTTGCCATTATTGTCGGGATCTTCCTGCTCTGCTCGGTGGCGAGCGCCCAGCAGACTGGATCCATCTCGGGGACCGTCACGCTCGAAGGCGACGTGGCGCTGCCCGGGGTCATCGTGACAGCCACCGCGGACGTCTTGCCGAAGATGCAGTCCACCGTGACCGACGCCGCCGGAAACTACCGGTTCGCGGCCTTGCCTCCCGGCGCCTACGAGGTGACCTTCTCTATGCCGGGATTTGCCACCGAGAAGCGGAACTTCCCGGTCCACCTGCAGGCCAACGCTGTCATCCACGTGATCATGCAGGACGCCAAGTTCGAGGACGAGATCATCGTCACCGCCGAGACCCCCACCATCGACACAACCTCGGCGGAGCTCAGGTCGTCGATCGATGAAGACGTCATCCAGGCGCTGCCGGTGGGACAGCAGTACCGCGACCTGGTCAAGCTCATTCCGGGTGTCCAGTACACCGAGGACACGACGCGCGGTCCTTCGGCCGGCGGCAGCGGCCAGGACAACGCCTACGAGTTCGACGGGGTCAGCGTGAGTCTGCCGCAGTACGGAACCCTCTCGACCCAGCCCTCATCCCACGACATCGAGGAGATGGCCGTCGTCAAGGGAGGCGCCAACGCCATCGGATTCAACCGCGCCGGCGGCATGCTGATCAACACCCTGAGCAAGTCCGGCACCAACCAGTTCAAGGGCCAGCTGAGCTACCAGATCCAGAACGACAGCATGACCGGAGCAGTTACGGCCGACACCGAGGCAACCGCCGACCCCAACCGGGACTGGCTGGTGGCCAGCCTCGGGGGCCCGATCATCCCCGAGATGCTGTACTTCTTCGCGTCCTACTACCGCCCCACGGTGGATACGGTGAACCGCGCCAACGTCTACGGAGAGGTGCCGGATTTCGAAAGTACCCGGGACGAGTTCTTCGGCAAACTGACCTTTACACCAATCAACTCCCTCATGTTCAGCGCCAGCTATCGTGACTCTGAAACGGATCAGTCCGGACGGGGTGTGGGCGAATTCTCAGCGGCCTCCACCTCTGTCGGGGACGATTCCTCCCTGAAGATTGGGGTCCTGGAAGGAACCTGGATCGTCTCCGACAAAAGCCTCCTCTCATTCAAGTACTCCAACTTCGAGAACAAGAACTTTACGCGTCCGGACACAGTCTTCGACTTCCCAATCGCCGGCGACGGCAGTGTGATGCTCGATGTCGACGATCTCGACCAGCAGGGCCAATTCTTTGTGCCCACGCCGATCGACGGGGAGGACGCATACAACGCGTTCATCGCCCCGCTCATCGAACAATACGGCTTTATGCAGGACGGTGTGGCCACGGGCGGCGGCAACGTCGGCGGTGACTCCACGTTCGACAACGACGATTTCTTCAACCAGAGCTTCCAGGTCGGGTGGGACTACTACCTCGGCAATCACGAGCTCCACGCCGGCTACAAGTGGGAGCTCGGCGAGGAGGACCTGATCCGGTACTCGAACGGCTGGGGCGCCATCAGCGTCATCGGCGGTCGCGAGGAAATGCCCGACGGCACCCCGATCTACTACCAGGCGCGCATCCACCAGTCGAGCCTGGAGGGCGGGGAGATGATTCCCCCCCTCCACACCGAGATGCAGTCCCAAAACATCGAGCTCAACGACGTGTGGAGGCTCAAGGACTGGACCTTCAACCTCGGCGTCATCTTCTCGAACGACAAGCTCTACGGCCAGGGGTTGAGGGAGAACTCCAACAACGTCTCCGGCTTCGAGCTCGCCCCGGGCAACCAGTACCTGATGAAGGAGATCGGCTTCGACGAGATGATCTCACCCCGGTTGGGTGCGACCTGGAGCCCCAACGGCATGGACGCCCTCTACGCAAGCTACGCCCGCTACTACCCGGGCGTCAACTCGCTGCCGCGGGCGGCATCCTGGGACCGGAATCTCGGGACCCGGCAGATCGACGTACAATTTGACGCCGACGGCAACCTCATCGGCCAGGACCCCCTGAGGGGCTCCTCCGGGAAGCTCTTCCAGGAAGGCATCGACCCGCGCTACATCGACGAGTTCGTGGTCGGCTACGACAAGCAGATCTCCTCCGCATGGACGGGCCGCATCTGGGCGCGGCACCGCAAGGCCAAGAACTTCTGGGAGGACACCCAAAACTACGCCCGCTCGGCCTACGATCCGCCTGAGGGGTACCCCACAGAGGACTACATCCCCAACTATGCCGCGATGCAGGAAGAGATCGGCGGCGGTTCCTACGTCATCGCCCAGCTCGACGGCGCCTTCACGAAGTACTACGAGATCAGCACCGAGGCCGAGTGGCGCGGCAAGAACGCATTCTTCCGCGGCTCCTATGTCTGGAGCCACTACTACGGCAATTTCGACCAGGACGGCACCACCTATGTTAACGATGCCAACTCCTTTATCGGCTCTTCATACATCGCCGACGGTAATGGCCGCCAGATATGGCAAAACCGCGAGGGCAACCTCCGCGGCGACCGACGCCACATGCTCAAGGTCTACGGCTTCTACAATTTCAGTTGGAACGGCACCGCCGGCGCCTACGGCGTCTACCAGTCGGGCCAGCCGTGGCAGACCTGGGGCCGGTCGGAGTGGTACCAGGGCAATTATCTCACCAGTCGCTACAACGAACCGGCGGGCTCCCACACCACCGACTCCCACTACCAGCTCGACCTCAGCTACACCCAGAACTTCCCGATCGGCAACCGGTTCAACATCCAGCTCATAGGTGACGTCTTCAACGTAACCGACAACCAGACCGGCTACAACATCGAACAGATTGAAATTAATGCCGGCTACGGGGAACCGAGGTCCTACTTCGACCCCCGACGTTTCCAGCTGACGGTCGGATTCCAGTTCTAGGACAGACCTGAATTGCCCACGCAGGGCGAGGAGCCGGGATGCCCCATCCCGGCTCCTTTTTTTGTGGCTTGAGGCTTGGGGCTTGAGGACCGGATACCGGATACCGGATACCGGCATGAATCAGGCAAACGAGCCCCGAGGGGCGACAGATTCGTGCTGCAGCGTGAGCCGCAGCAATTGATCCGATTGTCT
>JAOZUP010000185.1 GCA_029938595.1 Thermoanaerobaculales bacterium
GCTTGCCGGGGAGGCTTCACTGTGCGCCCAGGACCAGGACAAATACTGGGAATTCCACGACTGGCTGTTCTCTAATCAGCGCACCATGACCCGGGAGAAGATGGTGGCTCAGGCGGGCGAACTCGGAATGGACGTCGAGCTCTTCGATGCCTGCATCGAGCAGAAAACCCATGCCGTCGCGGTGAGCAACGACGCCAAGGAGGCGCGGAGCTTCGGGATCACCGGCACGCCGGGCTTCCTCATCAACGGTCGGGTGCTCTCGGGTGCTCAGCCGCTCGACGCCTTCGAGGTGGTGATCAACGAGGAGCTCGAACTTAAGGGCCTCGAGGTACCGGCGAAGAAGACAGCACCGCAGCCGGCAGATACCACCGATGAGGTAGCCATCGAGTAAAATTAGGAATTAGGAATTAGGAATGCCGAACACCCCTCCCATAGGGTGAAAGAAAACTGCCACCAAGCGGCGCGAGTTTCATTACCTGTTTTTTGTGTGGCTATCCGGGCTGCAAGGGGTGGGTGGCAATTCTGAGATCCGGCTTCGTGCTTCGCACTTCGCCGTGAAAAGTCAGAAATCCGGAATCTCGACTCGGGAGGGCTGTGGCGAAATTCCTAATTCCTAATTCCTAATTCCTAATTCAATCGAGGTCTATATCCCTGATCGGCCTCTTCCCGTCGTCTTTCTTCTTGGTGTCGTCGAGGAGCTCTCGGAATCGGTCCTGCATCAGGCGGTCCTTGTCCTTTTCCCTGCGCATTGCCTCGGCCATCTTGTCGGCCGCGCGTTCCTTCTCGCTCTCGATCTGTTGCAGCCGGGCGTCAAAGTCGACCTTCTCGGAATGGTAAACAGGGGGAGTGTGGCCAGCCACGACGCCGGCCTCGGTGTCTACCTGGAGATTCGAGCCGCAGTGAGGACAGGTAACGGAAACCTTATTACTCATTTCGTCCCCCCGACCTTCTTGATGAGCTGGTTGGCTGCCACCAGCACCGGGTCCCAGACTGAAGCAAACGGCGGCGCGTAGATGAGGTCGAGATTCTGCAGGTCGGCCACGGTCATGTGGGCGGCAAGGGCGGTGGCGAGGGTGTTGACGCGCAGCGCGGCGCCCTCTCGTCCGACGAGTTCGCCGCCGAGGAGGAGTCCGGTCTCGCGGTCCGCAACCAGATGCACTTGGATTGGAACGCCACCCGGGTAGCCGTGGGCGCGGGAGCTTTGGCGAATAGTCACCGCCACTGGATCGAACCCCTCCGCGGCAGCCTCCTCCTCCCCGATTCCTGTACGGCCGACCTCGAGGTCAAAGACCACGAAGCCGGCGGTTCCGACGATTCCCCGAAAGCGCTGACCTGCGCCGAGAACGTTGGCACCGGCGATTCGTCCCTGCTTGTTGGCTGTGGTGCCGAGGGGGATCCAGGCGTTGCGGCGGAGGATCCGATGATAGGCCTCGGCGCAATCGCCGGCGGACCATACCGCCTCGTGCGAGGTCTGCTGGTGTTGATTGACCCAGATCGCACCGGTGTCACCGATTCGCAGACCGGCCGACGCTGCGAGCTCGACGTTCGGCCGCACACCGGCGGCAACCAGGACGAGGTCGGCGTCATAGCGGCCGCCGTCGGTTGACACCGCCGCGACCCGGCCATCGGGTCCGGCCTCGGTGCCTTCGACGGTGGCGCCGGTGTGAAAGTCGACGCCGTGGCTGGAGAGTGTCTCTGCAACCACCGCAACCGTCTCCTCGCGCCAGCCCGGCAGCAGCTGCGGCAGCTTCTCGAGCATGGTGACCTCGAGCCCGCGGACGGAGAGGACGTGCGCCATTTCCATCCCGATGTAGCCGGCGCCGACAATTACCGCCTTACGGGGTTTCCCTTCGAGGATTTTCTTGATGGCGGCGCCGTCGCTGAGCTCGCGCAGCACCTCGACCCCGGGAAGGTCGAACCCAGGCAGGGGAAGACGAACGGCTCGCCCGCCCGTGGCGATCACGAGGGCGTCGAAGGACTCGTCCAGCTCGTGATCCTTGTCGAGGTCCTTGACCGTGACGGTGCCGCGGTCTAGGTCGATTCCAGTGACCTCGTGGCGAAGTCTGAGGTCGATGCCGCGCCGTGATCGCGCCTCCTCCGCGCTCAACACCACCAGATCCTCGATCGATCGGGCGGGATCCTCGATGTTGTACGGCATCCCGCAGGCGCCATATGAAATAAAGTCGCCGCGTTCAAAGACCGTTACCTTGGTTTCGGGACGGCGGCGGCGGATCTGGCTCGCCGCGCTCATACCAGCGGCGACCCCTCCCACCACGATCGTTTGGTCGGGCAATTTCATTCGTGCCTCCAGGTTCAAAGAGGAGTTTACATCCGACCGCGGCGCCACGCGAGCCGGGACCAAGCCCGAGAAACTCGATTGCCCCTCAGGAGTGTGAATCATGGGGATTGGGCTCATGATCGAGCGCCGACCTGTCACGGCGTAGCCCGCAGGGCGAAGCCGGAAGGCGCGATAGATACATAGCCTGGGGCGTCAGCCCACATAGTGGGACAGGCCGCCATTCCGCCAAGCCGCGAAGCGGCGACAGATATTTAGCCTGGGGCGTGAGCCCCAGGAAAGGGGCAGTCAACAAGCCAGGAGCCCTGGAGGGGCGACAGATTATGGCTGCGGCGTGAGCCGCAGCAATCATCTACCGATTGTCTGTCGCCGCTTCGCGGCTTTTTGTTTTTTTACCGTGTTCCTGGGGTTACTGACGGCCTTCGGCCGTCGTGACGCACCGTCGCCAGCGCGTGGCTCATGGCCTCCTCCTTCGGATGAGGCCTGAGCTCACTGCGCTGCCGTCGGCGGGTTGACGCCCAGGCTATTGGGTATGCCACCGCTTCGCGGCTGGCTGGACCCACACAACACAGAACGGAGACTTTGGGTTCACTGATGTTTCTTAGGACCGGGCTGCTGATGCTATCCTCCACATCGGGGTAACTGGCATATGGCGAAACACATGATCGTGCTTGTCCTGGCCCTTGCGGTGTTGGCCGCGGCCGGGTGTGAGAACACCGAGCCGACGGCGGCTCAACGAGAGGCCGTCGAAACCGCGGTTCGCGGCTACCTTTTCGCCCTTGCCGAGGCCTACTCGACCCTCGATACCAGTGTCCTCGAGGGTCACGCCAGCCCAAACGAGATTGCGGCAGTGCGTAAGCTGCTCAAACAGCTTGTGCAGACCGCGGATCGCATCGATGCGGAGCTCATCGGGTTCGAGGTGGAGACGATGGCCGTCTTCCGCCACATCAATGCGACTGTACGCTTGATCGAGGTGTGGGATGTGACCCGATATGGAGCGTTTGACGGTCGCGAGAAGGGCCGAAACCCGAGTTCGCTCCAAAGCACCCTCCTCCAGATGCGGCTCGTGGACGGGACGTGGATCGTGGTGGGGCGGTCGATCCTGAATCGGGAGACGCCCGTTCCCGAGGAGCAGCCCCTCACCCCAGAGGCCGGCGATTGAGCCGGCAGCCGGTGGTGGTGGTGGTGGGCCGGCCGAACGTCGGTAAGTCCACCCTCTTCAACCGGCTCACCCGGAGCCGCAGGGCGCTCGTCCACGATCTTCCGGGAGTGACCCGTGATCGCATCTTTGGCGAGGCTGAGCGCCCCGGCGGAGGTTCGGTCATCGTGATCGATACCGGGGGACTGCTGATGGCGGACGAGGACATCTTCGTGCCCCTGATCAGGGGGCAGGCCGAGTCTGCAATCCGCGACGGCGACGTTGTGATCTTGCTCCTCGATGGCGTCGCTGGGCCGATACCCGAGGATCTCGAGATCTCGGGATACCTGCGCGGCCTGGGCGTGCCGGTGGTGCCGGTGGTCAACAAATCCGACCGTAAGGAAGTGGACCTGCAGTCCCACGAGTTTCATCGGCTGGGCCTGGGCAACCCGGTGGCGATCTCGGCCGAGCACGGTGTCGGTATGGGCGAATTGTGGGACGCGCTGGATCCTCACCTGCCCGCGTTCGAGGAGGACGAGGCTCAGCCCGAGCGTGTCGGCGGCCAGATCCCGGTGGCGGTGATCGGACGGCCAAACGTAGGCAAGTCGTCGCTCATCAACCGGCTGCTCGGGGACGAGCGATTGCTGGTCACCGAGGTGGCCGGAACAACCCGCGATGCGGTGGACACGATCCTGGAAAAAGACGGTGTCCGCTATCAGTTCGTGGACACCGCCGGAATTCGCCGCAAGGGCCGCACCGATCGCGGTCCGGAGGTTCTGTCGGTGGTCATGGCCCGCCGATATCTCGAGCGTGCCGACCTGTGCCTGCTCGTGGTGGATGCCGAAGAAGGCATCACCAATCAGGACGCGCACGTGGGCGGCTATGCGTGGGAGGCTGGTCGCGGGATCATCCTGGTGATCAACAAGTGGGATCTCGTGACCGATCGTGCAGAGGGGAGGGAGCGGACCGAGGACCAGGTGGGCCAGCACCTCAAGTTCATGCGCCACTCGCCTCGGATCTACCTGTCGGCGCTCAACGGAAAGGGCGTCCATCGCCTCTTTCCGGTGATGCGGGATCTTCACCGGGCCTTTCAGACGCGAATTTCCACCAATGAACTCAACCGCCTCATCCGCACGGCGTGGGAAAGGCGTCCACCACCGATGGCCGGGAAAAAGGCGCCTAAAATCTACTACTGCTCGCAGGTACACTACGCGCCGCCACGTTTCGTCCTCTTTTCGAATCTCTTGAAGCCTCCACATTTTTCCTATATTCGCTATTTAGAAAACGTTCTCCGCGAGGCCCTCGGTTTGGATGGAGTCCCGATTCGGGTTATGATCAGGGGACGACAGAGTTAGCTTGCAAGCAAAATCTGGTCGATCATCTTGGTACGTTTCGGGCTGAAGGATTTCCATGGTTTTCTTCAACTATGCGCTGCGAAAGCTCAACGCGAAGATCGTCTACTACGGTCCTGGGCTATGCGGAAAGACCACGAACCTCACGTGGATTCACGACAACTTCGAGGGTGGCGAGCGCGGCAGGATGATCTCCCTCGCCACCGAGGGCGATCGCACCATCTTTTTCGATCTTCTCCCGATCGAGATCGGGTCCATCCGCGGAATGGACGTCACCCTCCAGCTGTACACCGTGCCCGGCCAGGTGCACTACAACTCCACCCGGCAGCTCGTGCTTCGCGGTGCGGACGGGGTCGTCTTTGTCGGCGACTCGCAGCGGACGATGCAGAGCTCAAACATCGAAAGTTTCAAGAACCTCCAGGAGAACCTGCTCCTTCAGGGGATCAGCCTCGACGGCTTCCCGCACGTGCTGCAGTTCAACAAGCGCGATCTCAAGGACATTGTTCCGGTCGAGGAACTCGACGATGATCTCAACGTGTACAGGGTGCCGATCTTCGAGGCCGTCGCCACGGCCGGGATCGGCGCGCAGGAAACCCTCGAAGGTATCGTCAAGCTGGTCATGAGGAATCTTCGTGAGCGCTATGAGGGCGCCACAACCGGTGCGCGGACCCCCGGCGTTCGGGACTCGGCGGTTTCGCGCCCGCCGGTCGGCGTGCCGGACATGCCGCCCGGGCCGACGGCGGTTCCGACCCCCGTACCGCCCATGGTTGCGCCGTCGCCCCCCGCCGACCAGCCGCCCGCGGCCGCGGCGTCGGTGGGGGGGCAGAATTTCTCGCCGGAAACGGGCGCCGAGACCATCGATTTTTCGAAGATCACGGGACAAGAGACCCTCGAGGGCTTTGAGGACGAGGTCGCCACTGGCGTTTATGATCTTGGCGATGAGGAGACGGGACACCTGCAGAACCTCGGCCGCCCCTCGCAACCCGATATGCCGGCGGCGGAGGAGCCCGAGGCTCCGGAGGCGACCTCAACGCCCGACTACGACGTGGTTGGCAACTTGATTGACGGTATGCCACCTCCGCCGGTGCTCGAGGTGGGCGGGGCGCCGTTTGCCGACATTCCCTCCGACCCCGGGATGATGGCGCCGGATTTCGAAGAGGTAGCGGCTGCCGACGAGAAAGAGGACGCGGACTTCGAGCTCGACCTACCCTCCGATGGTATGCCGCCGGAGTTCGAGGCGCTGCTGACCGCTGCGACGCCGGAAGCACCTGAGTTCGAGGCGTTCGCACCTCCCACGGAACCGGAGGCACCCGAGTTCGAGGCGATCGCAACGCCCGCAGAGCCGGACGTCTCCGAGTTCGAGGCGATCGCGCCGCCCGCGAAACCGGAAATCCCCGAGTTCGAGGCCGCCTCACTGTCCGTCGAGCCGGAGCCATCTGGTATCGAGGAGACGCCAATCACAGCGGTACCCGAGATTCCGGAAATCGAGTTGATTTCGACGCCGGGGGAGGAGGATGTTGCGCCGCCGGCAGCCGACCTTCCGCCTCCGAGCGAACGGTATGTCGACCGGATCGAGGCGCCGAGTCCTTTCGCCCCGCAGCCGCAGTTGCCGGCCGCCTCTGAAGACGTTCCCCAGACCCTCGAGGTTGTCGGGGACGGAGAAACGGAGACCGTGGCCGTTGCCGACGCGGCGTTGACCGCGGATGAGGTCAAGTCGATGATCGCCGATGCTGGGTTTGAGGTTCCGGACGATGCCGAACCAGAAGACACGGAGCCAGTGATTGCTGATGCCGAGGCTGAGGTGTCGGGCGAGGTTGCGCTGGAAGAAACGGAGTCAATTATCGCCGACGTCGAGGCTGAGGTTTCGGACGAGGCTGCGCTGGAAGAAGTGGAGTCGATGATCGCTGAGACCCATGCTGACGTGTTGGATGAGGTCGCGCCGGAAGAGGTGGAGTCGATTTTCGCGGAGGGCGCGGCCGAGGTGTTGGACGAGGCTGAGCCGGAAGACGAGGAAGCGATAATCGCCGAGACCCAGACTGAGGTGTTGGTCGAGGTCGCACCGGAGGAAGTGGAATCAATGATTGCAGAGGCCGGGACTGAGGTGTCGGAAAAGGCCGTGCTGGAACCGGTGGTGATTGGAGAGGGCGACCCATGGTCGGAAGAGGAGATCACTGGGGTTCGTAAGGCCGCGGAAGTCGAGATTATAGAGGAGGCGGCCATAGAACCGGCGGGCCGGCGCGAAATTGCCGTGAGGGCTGAGGACAATCAGCTCCATTTGCGCCTCAACGGCACGGGAGCGATCGTCGAGAGCGGACAGATGCGCGAGCTGGACATCGAGGTCCCGGTGCCGGGCTCGTGGGTCGGCAACCGCCGCGTGACCCTGCAATTGCGTTTGACACTCATACCGGATACGGAGGACGAGAATGGCGGATCAGGTGACCCTTCCTGACGACCAGGAGCAGTTCAAGCTCAACGAAGTCTGCAAGCTCGCCAACGTTCAGCCGTACATGCTCCGATTCTGGGGAACCGAGTTCCCACAGCTCGAGGCCGCCAAGAGCGGAACCGGGCAAAGGCTGTACTCGCGCGAGCAGGTCGAGCTGATCCTCGAGATCCGCCGCCTCCTCTTCGATGAGGGTCTGACCATCGCCGGCGCCCGCAAGAAGATCGCGGCTGCGGACGATGGGGGAGGGAAGGCCAAAGCCCCCGCCGCAGGGAAAACGGACACCGACAAGAAACCGGCCGGAAAGAAGACCGCTCCGCAGACCAGCAGCGCGCGCAGAAAGACCTCGAAGAAGGCAGCCGCCGAGGTTGACAAGGAGGCCCCGCCCGACGTACAACCACTGCTCGCGACGCTCAAGAACGTTCGCGACGAAATCGACAAGATCGTCGCGGAGCTCAAGAGCGGGTAGGTCTTTCAAGTTTTTAGTTTTGAGTTCTTAGTTTTGAGTTTTCCCCACTCACCAGGAGATGGGGGAGGGCGGTTGGTACTGATCACTGATGACTTTGTGATGTCGGGACGTAGCGCAGCCTGGTAGCGCACCTGAATGGGGTTCAGGGGGTCCGGAGTTCAAATCTCCGCGTCCCGACC
>JAOZUP010000186.1 GCA_029938595.1 Thermoanaerobaculales bacterium
CGACGAGCCCGCCTTCACCCAGCCGCTGATGTACCAGATAATCCAGAACCGACCGGCGACTCGGGCCATCTACCAGCTCGAGCTCGAGGCCGCCCACGACATCACCCTGGAAGAGAGCGAGGATCTCACCAACTCCCTCCAGGAAAGGCTCCTCGAGGCGTTCAAGGGCGTCAAGGAGACCTGCATCCTCGAGGAGAATGACGGCCACGCCTTCGCCGGTATCTGGAGCGAGTTCGACCACGAGCACTGCTTCGACTGCACCGAGACCGGAGTGAAGTTCGACGAATTGCTCAAGGTTGCCACGGCATTGACCACAGTTCCCGACGGTTTCAAGCTCAACCGCAAGGTTGGGCGGCGACTGCCCGGCCAGCTGCAAGCCATCCAGGAGAAGGGCACGGCCGACTGGGCGCTCGGCGAGCTGCTGGCCTTCGGCACCCTACTCGTTGAGGGGACCCCGGTTCGTCTCAGCGGCCAGGACAGCATGCGCGGCACCTTCTCCCACCGCCACGCGGCGTGGTTCGACACAAAGAGCCAGGAGATCTATATCCCGCTCAACCACATCGAGTCCGGCCAGGCTCGGTTTTGTGTCTACAACAGCATGCTATCGGAGGCGGCGGTGCTCGGGTTCGATTACGGCTACTCGCTGGTCGAACCCAACATGCTGGTGATCTGGGAGGCCCAATTCGGTGACTTCGCCAACGGCGCCCAGGTGATCATCGACCAGTTCATCGCGGCTGCGTACGACAAGTGGCACCGGGTGAGCGGTCTGGTTATGCTCCTCCCCCACGGGTATGAAGGCCAGGGACCGGAGCATTCCAGCGCGTACCTCGAGCGCTATCTGATGGCCTGCGCCGAAAACAACATGCAGGTCTGCAACCTGACCACACCGGCCCAGCTCTTTCACGCCCTTAGGCGTCAGATCAAGGCGAACTTCAGGCGGCCGCTGATTATCATGGCGCCGAAGAGCCTACTCCGCCACAAGGGTGCGGTGTCGCCGATTGCAGACTTCGTGACTGGAAGATTCCAGGAGATCCTTGACGACCCGCTCGCGCCTGACGACCCCAAGCGCCTCGTCCTGTGCAGCGGCAAGGTCTTCTACGATCTCCTCGCCGGCCGCGAGGAGCGGGATATCGACGACGTGGCCATCGTCCGAGTGGAGCAGTTCTACCCCTTCAACACCGAGCTTTTCGAGCGCGTCGTGGCCCCGTACCGTGGCGCCACCGACATCGTGTGGGCACAAGAGGAGACCCAAAACCGCGGCGGCTGGACCTTCATGATGCCCCGACTGCTGGAGCTCTATCCGAATCAACCCGTCCGCTATGTGGGACGCGAACCGAGCGCCAGTCCGGCGACCGGTTCAGCAGCAATTCACAAGGAGCAGCAGGCCGAACTGGTCCGCGAGGCCTTGACCCGGTCTTCTGACCGGGTAAATATTTCGTCGGACTGACGACAGAAAAAATGCAAGGAGCGAGCCACGATGGCATTTGAAGTCACAATCCCAGAGGTCGGAGAGTCCATCACCGAGGGCTTCCTCGCCGAGTGGTCACAACCCGACGGGGCCGTGGTCGCGATCGAGGACCCACTGCTGGTACTCGAGACCGACAAGATCACGATGAACATCAACGCCGAGCAGGCCGGCCGATTGCACATCCTGGTCGCCGAGGGCGAGACCGTACAGGTGGGCCAGGTGGTAGCCACCATCGACACCGATGTGACCGCCCCGGCCGACAGGGACGAAAAGCCGGCAGCGACGACGACGACGGAGCCCACGCCCGCACCGGAGCCCACCGTGACTGAAACGACCGCAGCCAACGTCGCGGGCCTCTCCCCCGCCGTCAAGCGGCTTGTCCTCGAGCACCGGCTCGACCCCGCCGCCATTGATGGAACCGGCAAGGGCGGCCGGATCCTCAAGGGCGACGTCATCCGCCACCTCGACGCGGCCGCGGCCACCGACCCGGAACCCGGACCCGCCGAGACGAAGCCGGCCCTTGCCGCCGAGCCCGCACGTCCCCGACCGCAGCCGGTGGTGCTGCCCGACCAACGGCAGACCCGTGCGCCGATGTCGCGGCTTCGACAGCGCCTCGCCGAACGGCTGGTCGAGGTCCAGCAGACCGCCGCCATCCTCACCACCTTCAACGAGACCGACATGAGCCGGGTGATGGCGCTGCGCTCGGAGTACAAGGAGTCCTTCAAAAAACGCTACGAGATCGGGCTCGGCTTCATGTCCTTCTTCGTCAAGGCGACGGTCGAAGCGCTGAAGACGGTGCCCGCGGTCAACGCCTATATCGAAGGCGACGAGATCGTCACCAACCACTACTACGATATCGGGGTCGCGGTCAGCACCGACAAGGGGCTGGTGGTACCGGTCGTGCGCGACGCCGACCGCCTATCGATGGCCGGGATCGAGGCCAGCATCGCCGATCTCGCCGCCCGCGCGCAGGAACGTCGCCTCGAGCTCTCGGACCTCTCGGGTGCGGTCTTCACCATCTCGAACGGGGGGGTCTTTGGTTCACTGCAGTCGACCCCGATCCTCAACCCGCCGGGCAGCGCCATCCTCGGCATGCACACCATCAAAAAACGTCCGGTCGTGGTCGACGACGAGATCGTCATCCGGCCGATGATGTACCTGGCAGTGTCCTACGACCACAGGATCATCGACGGCAGCCAGGCCGTGACCTTCCTCAAGCGGATCGTCGAGTGCATCGACGACCCCGACCGTCTGTTGTTGGAGATTTGAATGGCGGATGTTTTCGACCTCGTTATCATCGGCGCCGGACCCGGCGGCTATGTCTGCGCCATCCGCGCCGCCCAACTCGGCCTCAAGACAGCGCTCGTAGAAAAGCGCCACGCCCTCGGCGGCACCTGCCTCAATGTCGGCTGCATCCCCTCGAAGGCTCTGCTCGAGTCCTCGGAGCTTTACGAGGCCGCCCGTGAGCAGTCCGCGGCGCACGGCATCGTTCTCGGCGACGTGGGTCTGAATCTCGAGACCATGCTCGGGCGCAAGTCGGCGCTGGTCAAGGAGCTGACCGACGGTGTCGCCATGCTGATGAAGAAGAACAAGGTGACAGTGTTCAACGGACGCGGCACGCTGAAAGCGCCAGGGAAGGTCGTCGTGGCCGGCAACGGAGGCGACACCGAGATCGAGGCCAAGAATATCTGTCTCGCCATGGGCTCGGAGCCCGTCGAACTGCCCTTCCTTCCCTTCGACGGCGAGCGCGTGGTCTCGTCGACCGAAGCTCTTGATTTCTCAGGCGTACCGAAACGCCTGGTTGTGATCGGAGCTGGTGCGGTCGGACTCGAGCTGGGGAGCGTCTGGCGACGTCTCGGCGCCGAGGTGACGGTGATCGAGATGCTGCCCACCATCACCCCCTTCGCCGACCGGCAGATGTCCAAGGCGCTGCAACGGGCGTTGGCCGATCAGGGGATGGTCTTTCACATGGAAACCCGGGTCACCGCCGGCAAGGTCCTCAAAAAGAGCGTCAAACTGACGATCGAGAATGCCAAGGGAGAGACCGAGGAGATCAGCTGCGACAGAGTTCTGGTGGCGGTGGGGCGCCGGCCCAACACATCCGGCACCGGTCTCGAAAGCCTCGGGGTCGTCCTCGACGAGCAGGGCCGTGTAGCCGTGGATGAGCACTTCCGCACCAGCGTGGACGGCGTCTACGCCATCGGCGATCTTGTGCGCGGTCCGATGCTCGCCCACAAGGCCGAAGACGAGGCCCTCGCGCTCGCCGAACAGCTCGCCGGATTGCCGGGCCACATCAACTACGATGTGATTCCCAACGTGGTCTACACCGAACCCGAGTTGGCCATGGTTGGGCGCACTGAAGCCGAGCTCAAGGAGGCCGGCCTGAAGTTCAATACCGGCCGCTTCCAGTTCCGCGCCAACGGTCGCGCCAAGAGCCTCGGCCAGGAGACCGGGATGGTCAAGATCCTCGCCGACAAGGAAACCGACCGCATCCTCGGGGTCCACATGGTGGGGCCGCGGGTCTCGGAGCTCATCGCCGAAGCGGCGCTGGCGATGGAGTTCTCAGCCTCGGCCGAGGACCTCGCCCGTACCTGTCACGCTCACCCCACCCTCTCAGAGGTCGTCCGCGAGGCAGCGTTGGCGGTGGACAAGAGGGCGCTTCACTCATGAAGAATTAGGAATTGAGAATTAGGAATTAGGAATTCCGTCCCACCCTCCCCCATGATTGATTTCGAATTTCGAATTTCGAATTTTCCATCGCCAGGTTTGAACCGCCAAGAGCGCGAAGATCGCAAAGACATCGCAAAGGGATCCGCTTACTCCGGATTACACCGAACCTCTTCGCGTACTTTGCGTCTTTGCGGTTCAAAAAGGGTGAGCGGGTTGGAACGTTCAACGTTTAACGTTCTAACGTTCTCGGGCGATGCTCTTCCGGGACGAGGCGGCAATAGGACTTCCACAGGGCTTCCTCTCGGGACGGATCCAGGCCGACGAGTGGGGGGCGTGTTGCGTATTCACCCAGGCCAGCGCGGCGAAGAACCGCCTTTACCGACGGTCCGAGGCCGTAGTCTTCTAGCAACCCGCGAAGCGCATCGAGCTCCTCCTGGGCTGCGTCTCCCCGATGAACCTCGTTCACCAGCCGAGGGGCCACGCTTGCAGCAGCAGTGATGCTGCCGCTCCCTCCGGCGGCCAGGCAGGCGGTCACGAGACGATCGGAGCCGACGATGTACGCTCGATCGTGGAATCGCCCGCATAGACGCGCCAACTCGTCGGGATCACCGGAGCTGTCCTTGACGCCCGCCAGGCGTTGGTGCCCTTCAAGTCGGTCGAGAATCTCCTCCGAGATCGGCACGCCGGTCACCTGCGGAATATGGTAGAGCAACACCGGCACCGACGAGACATCGAGGACTTCGCGGAAAAACGCGGTCAGACCGCCAGCCGGTGCTCCCCGGAAGTAAAAGGGCGGCGGACAGAGAACCGCTTCGTACCCGCACCGGGCGGCGACATCGAGCATGGTCGTCACTTCCGAAAGTGCGCACGATCCGACCCCCAACATCAGATACATTCGGGTATTGGCCGCTGCTGCGGTCTCCGCCACAAAGATACGCTCGGCGAGCGAAAACGACGGGAACTCGCCGTTAGTCCCCAGCACCAAAGCTCCGTCGAGCCTCTCGGAGGCGAGCCAGCTCAGATGCGCTCTCTGAGCAGCGGAATCGAATCTCAGATGGTCATCAAGCGGAGTCGGCACCGGTGCGATGGCGCCGGTAGGCAGAGTCATCATCGCCTCCTTCCAGGTAATTCTCACCGATATCCCGTCATATTCCAAACGCACCATGGCCGGGCAACGTATACAATAGGTGGTCGGGAGAGATCCCGCTGGAGGGCCCGCCGACATGTGTCATCGCAACCCGCATTTCTCACCAGGTTTCGTCGCGAGGGCGGCGAGGCGTCGTGCCCAGTGGAGTTTTCGACCCGAGGGGCGCGGAGGCGTACTTGACAGTACGTTGAGCGCCACGAGGCGAGAAAACCCTGCTGGGTGCGATGCATCGGCGGCCGCAACAGGAAGCTGGTGAGATATGCGGGTTAAGATTCTCCCGGTTGCGCTTTTGCTGCTTATCGCTATGCCGTGCATGGCAAGCGAGCTCGTGCTTCCGGTCTTCGCGCATAATCTCGAGGGACGTTCGGGCAGCCTTTGGAGTTCGGAGATCTACCTCACCAATCCTGGCGAGCAACCGGTTCTAGTTGAGCTTGCCCGTTTCCTTCCGGGGGACATCAGCAAACCCACGCCCTGCGATCTCTTCATGCCTCCGACCCGCGTGGTGCCGCCCCAATCGGCGACGGTCTGGACCGCCAACGGTCTTGCAACCGACCTCGGTTGCGCAGAGAGCGCTCGTGGCGGGTTGGTCCTCAGGGCCGACGGCCCCGTGCACGTCACCAGCCGGCTCGTCAACCTCGGCGATACAGATGACGATGGCGCCACTGCAGTGCTCTCGGGCCGCGGCGAGGCCTTCGAGGCGATCCCGATTGAGCGCCTTCCGGCAGCCGGCGCCCACCTCCTCCCGGCCCTCATGTGGAGCCGCAACCCGTGCGGCGAGCCTGCCTTCGATACCTTTGTCGGTTTCGCCAACCCGGGCGCCGATCCGGTAGAGGTAGTGCTCGCCATTCCCCACGAGGGTAACCGGGCGGTGAGGATCAACGGGCGCGAGGTCTTCCTCCCCCACCGCGTGCTGATTCCAGAGAATAGCTGGCGCCAGTTCCGGCTCACGCCCGCGGCCGATGAAGGCTCGCCCTGCGGCACCGTCGAGAGCTTCCTTCTGCGGGTCGACATCGACGCGCCGCTGGCAATCTACGCCTCGGTCATAGACCGCCGAAGCGGCGACCCCCGCACCGTAGTCCCAGTCCCCCTCACCACCGACTGAGGCGTCAAAGGTCCACCCACACATCCGTTTGGAACCGCAAAGACGCCAAGAACGCAAAGAGCACCCTCCGACGTCGCAAACACAAAGACACAAAGACACGAAGGCCGCCCACGGAGAAACCGCAGATCACGCAGATAGACGCAGATGGTCTGCCACAACACTCAAGCACGTGGCGAGGTCCCGGCCGTCGAACGACGGCCGGAAACCGATTGATGGGATGACGATTCCGATCGCAAGCGATCGTCATCGTCATCCCATCAACCGGCCTGCGCTCCGGGAGCGCAGGCCTCGCCACTCCTCGGTCCTTGTTGTTGGATGCACAGTGCCACTTCTTCCAGGAATCGAACGAAGGGAGGGGGAACCGACGCGCCCCGAGGCGCGGCGGCCGGTGGGAAGCCGGGTTGCGACGAACGCTCGCGTTCGGAGCAAACCGGCTTGCCACCGGTAGTCGGCGATCTCTGATCGTCGGCGTTTCCGCCGGCATCTTCGCTACGGATGCATCACATCAACGAAAAACTCTTTGCGTTCTTTGCGTCTTAGCGGTTCTATTGGGCGCGTGAACGGCTCTGCGCCTCTGCGTTTCTTTTCCGGGCGAGGTTTCTTTCTTGGTGGTTCGATCCGGTTCAGTCGAGGGGAAGATTTGGCTGGCCGGTGGGTTTGACGATCCACTCGAGGCGGAAGACGCCCTCCCCCAAAGGCACGAGCTCGAAGTAGGGAGGGCGCTGCCTCTCCCAGGGAACCATCCCGTTTCGGATCAAGAACGCTTTGATTCGCGGCGATCTCAGCTCCGGTGAGCCCTCCCAGAAGCTGGCGGTCAAAGGCGCCAGCGCCGCCTCCTTCTCGTCGGGCAGGTAGACGCTGACAGTCTCCCACTCCGGTCTGAAGTTAAGACTCACCTCGGCTTCAAGAACCCTCAATCCGTAGGAACCGTGTCCATCGTGCCAGGCCGAGACGATCATCTGTTCACCGGTGTCCCTATCCGTCCCAGGCGGCGTCGCCGAAACAGATACCGAGGTCGCGCGCGGTGAGCATGGTGTCGCAGTCCAAAGGAACGGTTTTCATCCTCTCGGTCGCTACCTCGAGCGGCACCGCGCGAACCGTGGGCGGGTCCAGCGCCACCATCACATTCGTCGTCCCCTCCGCCACCATCCGCACCGCCGCCGCCCCGAAGCGCAGGGCAAGGAGGCGGTCGAAGGTGGTCGGCCCGCCGCCCCGTTGAAGGTGACCGAGAACAACGGTCCGGGTTTCCTTGCCTGTCCGCTCCTGGATTTCGCGGGCCACCCGTTCGGCGATGCCGCCCAGGAGCACCTCGCGACCGGCGCCCTGGTCTGTGGCCACCAAATCCCCGG
>JAOZUP010000187.1 GCA_029938595.1 Thermoanaerobaculales bacterium
GATTCTGAAGCGGGGATGGTGTGTCATCGGTGAACGATGAAGAGCCTCGATTTTTTCGAGCACCATCTGGACCAGTACCTGGGCGAGCTTCGGGCCCTGACTGAGATCGAGGCGCCAACCGGCGATCTGGAAAACCTCGGTCGAGCTGCGGAGTTCATCCAATACCTACTCGAACCGCTGGGTGATGTCGAGAGCGAAAACCTCGAGGATCACGGGTTTTTGCTGCATCTCGACCGTCCTGGAACCGGGCCGCGAGTCCTGCTCCTCGGCCACTATGACACCGTGTGGCCCCCAGGCTCGTGGCCGTCGCCGTGGCGCGTCGACGACGGGCGGGCCTACGGTCCCGGGGTTTACGACATGAAGGGAGGATTGCTCTTCATCCCATGGCTCCTCAGATACCTCAAGCTCAGCGGCCTCCCCCACCCCGACCTCGAGGTCCTGCTCAACCCCGACGAGGAATTCGGCTCGCCGGCCTCGCGCGGGCACGTCGAGGAGGCGGCGCGACGCGCGGACTTCGTCCTCGTGCTCGAACCCACCAACCTCGAGGGTAGCCTCAAGCTTGAACGCAAGGGCTCCGCCGAGTATGTCGTCACGATTCACGGCCGCGCCACCCACCAGGGGGTCGAGCCCGAGCGTGGGGTCAACGCGGTCGTGGAGGCCGCCCACCAGGTCCTGCGCATGCTCGAGTTCGAGGATCTGGACGCCGGGACGACCGTCGGGCCAACCGTGATCGACGGCGGTCGGGCCATCAACATGGTCCCCGACCACGCCGAAATCCGAGTCGACGTGCGCGCATGGACCGATGCCGAGACGCAACGTCTCGATGCCGCGCTCCGTGGGCTCAAGCCAGCGGTCAACGGCGCCCAGATACATGTTTTCGGAGGCTGGAACCGACCGCCGATGGAGGCATCGGAAGCCTCGTTTGCGTTGTTCGAACACGCTCGTGCGCATGGCGCCAATCTCGGGCTCGATCTCAAATGGGTTCGCTGGGGAGGCTCCTCCGACGCCAACCTCGCCGCATCGGTTGGGACCCCGACTGTGGACGGGTTCGGGCCCGTTGGAGAGGGTGCGCACCAGCTCGACGAGTACATCGTCGTCAGCGAGGTGCCACGACGGCTGGCACTGCTCGCGGAGTTGGTGACCTCGCTCGCCCGCTTGGAGGCGGTCGAACCCGAGCCGCACCACCCATTCCCACCGCCGGCTGGCGGATAACTTTCAGATAAGGAGGATCGTCATGATGTCGAAGGTTGTGATCGCAGGCGCGGTCCGAACGCCGGTCGGCGCGGTCGGTGGTGGGCTCAGCTCTCTCCAGGCACAGGATCTGGCAGTCATCGTGATTCGCTCTCTCCTCGAGGCTTCAGGCCTCGACCCGACCCTGGTCGAGTACACCTGCTTGGGATGGGTGATGCAGGACCCGCGCTCGCCCAACATCGCCAAGACCGCCGCTGAGCTGGCGGGCGTCCCGAGCACCACCCCCGGCACCACCTTTCACGAGAACTGTGCCTCCGGGGGTGCCGCGATCCACAGCCTGGCTCGGCGAATCATGCTTGGCGAGGTCTCCCTCGGCGTAGCGGGCGGCGTGGAGTCTCTTTCAAACGTGGCCCGCTACCTCTTCGCCGGGCGGACAAAGGGCCAGCTTTACGGCGACATGACCCTCTTCGATGGACTCTTCGGAGCTCTCACCGACTCCAACGTCGGTGATGACGGCGAGCTGATGGGTCTGCTCTCCGAGCGGCTGGTGGAGCGCTACGGGCTGACCCGCGAGGAGCAGGACGAGATCGCCTACCGCAGCCATCATGGAGCGCTCGAAGCGTGGGAGGACGGTGCTTTCGGAGGGTACGTAGTACCCGTCGAGATCCCGCAGCGCCGTGGAGAGCCCGTGGTGGTCGACCGCGACGAGGGGCCTCGTCCCATCACCATGGAGGAGCTCGAGGCGGCACGCCCCTACTTCAAACCGGACGGCGGCACGATCACCGCGCTCAACGCATCGAGCGTCAACGACGGTGCGGCCGTTGTCCTGCTCGCAAGCGAGGAGCGCGCCGCCGAACTCGGTCTCCAGCAGCTCGCCGAAATCACTGCCTTCCACAATGTCGGGGTGGCGCGGGAGTACATGGGCGAGGGGGCGTTCAAGGTGATTCCTCCACTGCTCGACCGAGCAGACCTCGCCATCGCGGATGTCGACCTCTTCGAGATCAACGAGGCCTTCGCAGCGGTTCTCGCTTCGGCGTTCCACGATATCCCGGAGCTGCCCCGCGACAGGACCAACCTCTGGGGCAGTGGAATTTCCATCGGACACCCAGTCGGCTGTACCGGCGCGCGCCAGATCGTGGATATGACCCATCAGCTGCGTCGCAGAGGCGGGCGCGTGGGTCTCACGAGCAGATGTGTTGGCGGTGGGATCGGCAGCGGCGAGATCCTTACTAGCATCTAGCCCGCACAGGCCCGCCGTTGCTTCCAACAACATAGGCGGGACTATCAATCTGAGGAGAACCAAACTGGCCAGATCGCTATCGGAATCGCAATCGCTATCGATGGGCCCCGTCGCAATCCGGCCATTCGATAGCGATACCGATAGCGATACCGATAGCGATCACGGGCCGGCCACCTGCTGTCATTTCTTGCTCTGGCGGCCCACGCTGGCCCTGTATTGCTCGGGATGACAGGCATGGAGGTCTGGAGACTCAGGTGTCTGCTGCGACAAGCGATGCCCTTCACGGTCATTCCAACGACCCTTGGATGACGCCCTGCGTCACTACCTCTGCACGCCTTCGGGCCACTGCACGAAGGCCCCGTTACTTATGACGATGTCCTCTTCCAACAGGTGGATCGGACCGGTCGTGTACGGCAGGTTGGCGACACCATCCAATGCGTAGGAGATCAAGGTGTAATTGCGGCCGTCACTGATGTACATGAAAGGTCGCCCCCATCCGTCAGTCGCTCTGAAATCCCCCATGTATCCCTGAAGGGATGACCGCAGGGTTTCGGCGCTGACGAGAGATGTTTCGATCGGGAAGGCAGAACTATCCTGATCGTACAAGCTCACAGCCCTGGCGATTGTTTTGAGGTCCGCCATCGACCGGGTCTGACGGGCGCGTTGGATGGCGTTGATCAGGTTTGGGATTGCAATCGCTGAGACGAGGCCGATGACGGCGACCACGATCAACAGTTCGATGAGGGAAAATCCTCGTGTAGTTGAGCGTAGTCGAGATTTCACAATAGGAGATTACAGCAATTCATGTGCCAGATTCTCGGATGGGGGTATTCAAGGCTCGCTGAAACCTTGTCGGCCCGTGGGATCGGTGTTAGAGTCAACGCCCGCGCGGGCGGGCATAACTCAGCTGGTAGAGTGTCAGCTTCCCAAGCTGAATGTCGCGGGTTCGAGTCCCGTTGCCCGCTCCACGTACTTACCCTGATTCGACGAAGGAAGAGCACATGGGCCTGTTTGGACAAGACCAGCCAGCACCTGAAATCAAGACCCCGCAACCACCCCGGAAAGGCGGCGCCAGCCCCGCTGCCGGTTCCGAGAAGAGGACCGTCATCGCTCGTGCAACGACGGTCGAGGGACGGCTGCTCGGCTCAGGCGAAATACTTGTCGAGGGAATGATCAAAGGAACCATCGACAGCGATGGCAAGGTCAGGGTGACCGAACTGGGAAGGATCGAAGCGGATGTCCACGCCCACCTGGTCGCGGTCGCCGGGACCGTCACCGGCAACATCACCGCTGACGATCGCATCATTCTCGAGCCCACTGCTCAGGTCGATGGCAACATCACAGCGCCCCGCATCCTGATCGAGGACGGCGCCACCTTCAAGGGTCAAGTCAACATGAAGGCGCCCGACAGGTCGGGCAGCATCCAGACATCGAGCGCGCGCAAAGACCCCGCCGTTCGCTAACCCTCACTTATCGCCGGGGGTGGCGCGCCGAGAACCCGGCGGTAGCGTTCGCGGTAAATCCCCGCCAATGTCAGAAACGCGGTCATCGCCAACGGACCAAGGAGCAGGCCGACCGCTCCAAATCCCATCGCCCCACCGATCAGAGATAGAAACACCAACAAAGTGTGCATCTGGGCACGCCGCCCTACCAACAGCGGTTTGAGCCAGTACTCGACGACGGTCGCAACAACCGCTAACGGGACGAAGAGCATAACGGCACGCGCCGTTTCCCCGGCAAAGAGCAGGATGATTGTGAACGGGATAAAGATCAGCGAGATGCCGACAACGGGAATGAAGGCCAAAATGGCCATGACCACGCCCCACAAGATTGCTCCGTGGAGGCCCAGGACGGAGAAGGTAACGGCCCCCGCGAAACCCTGGATGACGGCCGCCACGCCGTTACCGACAACCAGCGACGAAGCCATGTCCATGAAACGACCGGCGACCAGTCGCTGCTCCTCGACCGGCAGTGGAAGGGTGTCCTCTACCCATCGGCCGAGCAAGCGCCCATCCACCAGGAGGTAGTAGAGGATCACGACCCAGAAGATGAATCCGAAAACGAAGCGAACCAAGTGCCCGGCCAGCGACACGCCCTGCTTGTAGAAAAACCCACCGATGCGAAGGCCGAGGGTGGCCAGCAGGTCGGAAACTCGATCCACGGTCAGGGTCGTCCCGAAAGGCTCGAGCAACCGGTTGACCTGATCGATCCGGTCTTGACGCTGCTCCAGCATGTCGCGGAGACCGCCTTGAGTGAGCTGGGTGGTACTCATCTCGTAGATGCCGAGCGCCTCCTCTGAAACCTCTTGGGCGATCAGGAAGAGGGGAACCAGCAGCACCACCAGGAGGAGGACGCAAATCAGGACCGCCGCGGCGCGACGGTGTCCGTGCAGCGCCGCCACCAGGCGGCGGTACGAGGGACGGATCAAACCAGCGGCCACGACTGCGAGGAGGATGACCGACGAAAACGGCGCCAGGACCAGCAGCACGACCACCAGGCACACGCCAATCGCGACGAGCAGGCTGATCCATGCCGCTCTCTGTCGGTCCTCCGAAGATGGTGTTTGGGCCGGATCCTTTCGACCCGCTTGCTCGTCCGGTTCCGCCATCGTCACACCCGCCGATCGACCAGATAGTGGGCAAGCTCCTCGACGAAGGCATCGACGTCAGCGGCAGCCGTCGCCTCGTCGACCTCGAACTCGGCTACCAACCGGCGTACGAGGCCTGCGTGGTCGTCAACCCCGTCGCGTAGCGCCTCCACCAGGGACATCCCGGTGTCGTTGACCGAAAATACGCGAAGCGAGTCCACGTCGAGGATCACACCCGAGTGATCCGCCAGCCGGGTCTGGCTGACACCTTCCGACGACAGCAGACGCGCAAGATCAACCGTTCGCCTCATGGCCCTCCCTCTGGCACGAATGGTACCGCAAACAGCCTGGAGTAGTCGTCCTGTGCCAGGATTCCATCGGGCCCGACGGGACGCCCCTCCATCGTCACCCACGCATGGCCGTCAACCGCCTCCTCTTCTACGCCCGGTTTGAAGCCGATGACGAGCACGACATCCTGGTGATCGGCAAGCATTGAACCCAATACCAACGACCGAATCAAACAGGTGTCGAGCCCACCGAACCACCGCGCCCAGCGCGTCGTTGCCCGGGCGGTCGCCAGGGCCAGCCGATCCACGGAATAGCGGCGGTTCCCGCCCCCGTGGGGGCACATGCCTTCCACGACCAGGTTGATGGGTTCCGTAGAAACTCTCTGCGCACGCCGGGCGAGACCCAGCGCCTTGACGAACAGCAGCAGGTCGACCGCTCCTCGATCAGAAGGGATTCGCAACCACATTTCAGCCCTCGTCCGCCGTTACCATCACCACTGATTCTGCTACGCTCCGCCCATGTCGGCAACCACCGATCTCGCCACGACCTTCCGGAACCAGTTGCCATACCTCCCGCGCGCCCTGCGGTTGGTGTGGAACGCGGCCCCCCGATGGACCGCCGCATGGCTGTTTCTCCTTGTTGGCCAGGGGTTGTTACCGGTCGCGCTGGTCTACCTGACGCGGATTGTGGTCGATCGGCTGACGCTGGTTGCAGGAACCGGGGCCTCGTGGGAGGCGCTTCGAGGGGTCCTCCTACCAGGCGGTCTGATGGCGGGCCTCATCCTCCTCTCCGAGGCCCTCCGGGCCGGCGCCCGCCTCGTTCGAACTGCACAAGCCGACCATGTGCGGGACCACGTCAGCGGGTTGATCCACGAACACACAATCGCCGCTGACCTCGCCCAGTTCGAATCGCCTGAGTACCACGATCGACTCTACCGCGCACGCACCGACTCCCACGAACGGCCGGTCGCACTGGTCCAGAACCTCGGCGCTCTCATGCAGAATGCGCTCACCCTGGCGGCGATGGCACTGGTACTCGTTCAATTCGGATGGTGGGTACCGCTGGTCCTCGTGGCGAGCACGGCGCCGGCCCTGGCGGTGGTCGCACGTCACGCTGTCCGACGCCATCGCTGGTCCGTGCACAGCACCCCCGACTCTCGCCGTACCTGGTACTACGACTGGCTCCTTTGCACTCGTGAAACCGCGCCCGAGATCCGGATCTTCGACCTTGGCACCCGCTTCTCCCATGCTTTCCAGCAAATTCGCGACCGGCTGCGACGCCAACGGCTCGTGCTCAGCCGGGCCGAAGCTCTGTCGGAAATGGCGGCGGCCGGGTTCGCCCTCGCGACCACCGGCGCATTGCTCGCCTGGATGGTTTCACGAACCGTCAGCGGGACGGTCACCCTCGGCGATCTGGCCATGTTCCTCCAGGCATTCGTACAGGGCCAGAAGTTGACGCGATCGCTGCTCGAAACCGTCGGCCAGACCTGGGCCAACATGCTCTTTCTCGAGAATCTGTTCGGATTTTTGGCAGTGGAACCTGAGATCTCGGATCCCTCGCAGCCCCTGGCTGCGCCATCGGATCGCCCGCCGGCGATCCGCGTGCGGGGGGTTGGCTTCGCCTATCCGGACGCGAGGGCGCCGGTCTTTTCCGACCTCGACCTCGAGGTTCCGGCCGGATCCGTGGCGGCTCTTCTCGGAGCCAACGGCGCCGGCAAGAGCACGCTCTTCAAGCTATTGTGCCGCCTCTACGACCCGCAAAGTGGAGTCGTCGAAATCGGAGGCACCGATCTCCGCGACCTTCCGATCGCCGAGGTTCGGCAGCTCGTCACGGTACTCTTTCAGGAACCCGTGCACTTCAGCGAAACCGTTCGCAGAAATATCACCCTCGGCGAGGCGCATCGTGAGGCAACCCTTCCCGCCCTCGAAACGGCAGTCGCCGCGGCCGGGGCCGGCGGAATCGTCACCCGCCTCCCGGACGGGCTCGATACCATTCTCGGCACCTGGTTTGCCGGCGGCGCGGAGCTTTCAGTCGGCGAGTGGCAGCGCATCGCGCTCGCGCGTGCGATTCTCCGCCCTTCTCCTGTGCTCCTTCTTGACGAACCGACATCATCAATGGATTCATGGGCCGAGAGCGCGTGGGTGCGAAACCTCGGGCAATTGGCCGGCAGCCGCACCGTCATCCTCATCACCCACCGTCTGACCACCGCCATGCACGCCGACCGGATCCACATCATGGATGAGGGCCGGGTCGTCGAGTCCGGCAGCCACCGCGAGCTCCTCGAAGCCGACGGAGCCTACAAGGCGGCCTGGGTGGCGCAGTTCGGCGATGAGGGGCCGCGGACAGATTAGGAATTAGGAATTAGGAATGCCGCCTGCACACCCGTGCAAAATTTCGGATT
>JAOZUP010000188.1:0-4158 GCA_029938595.1 Thermoanaerobaculales bacterium
AGGAGACGTAGAGGAAGAAGCCGCCGATCAGCATCGGCCAGAAGGCGAAGGTCGCACCATCGCCGAGGCCGTGGTGGTTCAGATCGAGAATCACCAGCCGTGCCGGATCGACTCCAGTCAGAAGCCCACGCCCGGCCATCCGCAGACCGAGGACAACCGTCACCACGACGGTCGCTCCCCACAGCAGGCCGAACTGGAGGACATCGGAGATGACATCGGCGGTCAACCCCCCGAGCGCGGTGTAGGCCACAGCCACCGAACCCACCACCAGCAGGCTGGTTGAGAAGCCCCAGGCGGTGCACGCATCGACCACCAGCGACGAGGCGTAGAGCACAACTCCGGCGCCGAGACCGCGGCCGACCAGGAAGAATGCCGCCAGCAGCCGCCGCGCGGCCGGGCCGAGACGCGCCTCCACCACCTCATAGACCTCGGCACCGGCAGCCCGGCGCAGGAACGGCACCCCCCACATGACCAGCGCCGCCATCGCCAGGGGCACCGCGAGCTCGTATTGCAGCCAGCCAAGACCGCCGCCGGGACGCAGGGCAACAAAGGCCGGCGCACCGATCAGCGAGATTGCGCTCACCTGGTTGGCGGCCAGGCTCAAACCCAGCGCCCACGCCGGCAGCCGCCCGCCTCCGAGGTAGAAGTCAGCCGTGTGCCGCTGCCGGCGAGCCAGCCACCCGGCAAGCACCACGAGGCCAATCAGCGACGCGACGACAATTGATAGATCAAGGGGAGACATCGGATTCAATCCTACAGGTGCGGAAGTCTCAATATTGAATTCTCACCCATCTGGCAGGCGGGACGCCTGCCGTCTGGGTGGGCTCCCATGCTCTGTGGGGGGTTGAGGGACGGAAAACCCGAAACCCGAAACCCGAAATCCGAAATTCGATGAGGACCGACGGGTGGGCTACAACCCCTTCAGAATCCTCTTCACCAAGCCCGGTCCTTCGTAGACCAGCCCGGTGTACAACTGGACGAGGGTGGCGCCGGCATCAAGCTTGGCGCGGGCGTCCGCTGGGCCCATGATGCCGCCGACGCCGATAATCGGGATCTTGCCGCCGGTGTGCTCGTGGATTCTGGCCACCATCCGGGTGCTCATCTCGGTGAGCGCGGCGCCCGAGAGACCGCCCTCCTCCTCGGCCAGGGGGCCGTCGACACCCGTGCGGCCGATCGTGGTGTTGGTGGCGATGATGCCGTCGAGGCCCGACTCGACGATCACGTCCACTGCGGTCACGAGCTGCTCGTCGGTGAGATCCGGCGCCAGCTTGACCAGAACCGGCACCCGGCGGCCGAGGTGGTCGGCGACCTCGTCGCGGCGCGCCGCCACCCGCCCCAGCAGGGCGCCCAGGAACCCAGGCTCCTGGAGCTTGCGCAGACCCGGCGTGTTGGGCGAGGAGATGTTGACCGCGAGGTAGTCGGCAAGCGGCGCGAAGACCTCGACCAGCTCCTCGTAGTCGTTCGCCGCCTCCTCGAGCGACGTCGTCTTCTGCTTGCCGATGTTAACCCCGATCACCGGCCCGCCCGGTCTGCGACCGTGCAGCCGCTTGGCGACGTAGGCCGCGCCGCGGCCCGGGAAGCCCATCCGGTTGATCACCGAGCGCTTGTCTACCAGCCGGAAGACGCGCGGTCTTGGGTTCCCCGGCTGCGGTTTAGGGGTCACCGTTCCGACCTCGATGTGGCCGAAGCCGAGGCACGCGAGCCCGCGCCGACCGTCGCCATCCTTGTCGTAGCCCGCCGCGAGCCCGACCCTGTTGGGGAAGGTCAATCCGAAGACCTCCACCGGATCGGCATCGGGAACACAGAACTGCGAGGCCACCGCCGACCGCAGACCAGGCACCTGTCCCACTCGCGCGACCGCCTTCAGCGACAGCCCGTGCGCCGTCTCGGGGTCGAGACGGAAGAGCAGCGAACGAGAAAGCAAGTACCACGCGCCAGCCATAAGTCGCCGTCGATCATACGCTGGAATGATTTCGGATTTCGGATATCGGATTTTCCGCCCCCCTATCCGATTGGCTATTGGGGAGGGCAGGTGGATCGAGTATCGAGTATCCAGCATCGATCATCTGTCCCTGGCAGCCTGACTCTAAATGTCAAGCAGACTTGACAAAACAGAGATCACGCCCCATATTGAAATGGAAAGCGAGCTTGACATGGCTGAGACGATCACAAATCGGGTCAAGGAGCTTCGCGGCGAGCGGGGTTGGACCCAGCAGCAGCTGGCCGCCGCGGTGGCGGTCTCCCGCCAAAGCGTCAACTCCATCGAACGCAATCGCTACGTGCCGAGCCTGCCGCTGGCCCTCAAGTTCGCCGCGGTCTTCGAGCGCCCGACCGACGAGATCTTCACCCTGGAGGATTGAGATGATCACGCCCATCTTTGCGAAGGAAATCGACGAACGCTTCCTCACCCACCGCCTCAAATCGACCAGCATCGCGGGAGTCATCGGCGGCGTGCTGGCGATCGGGCTCTTCGCCTATCAGTACTACGTCAACGATGTCTGGCGCTGGGACCTGTTCGCGGTTGGCGCCACCATGGCGGCAGTCAAGCTCGCGGCCATGGCCTGGTACCGGCTGACCGATTGAGAGGACACCATGATTCTCAGGAATCGACTTCACAATCCACAGACGATGATTGCCGTTGGGATGTCCTGCCTGGCCACCGGCATCCTCGCGGAACGCTTTATTCACCCGCCAACCGACTTCTGGCAGGGATTCGTGATCGGCGTCTCGGGCGCCCTGATCGGCCTCTCGGTAGTCTTCAATATCAGAGGACTGGTGCTGAGGAGGAAGCGATCTTCATGAAGAGTTGAGAGTTATGAGTTGAGAATTCCAGCTTGGGAGCGCGCGACCGTCATTCCTAATTCCTAATTCCTAATTCCTAATTCGTACTCACTCCCAAAGCTTATCCGGATAAACCCCCTGCCCCACCAGCTCCCGGAGGACGGCGGCGGTGGTCTCGCGGTCCTCCCGTGAGGTCATCCCACACCACCTCCCACCTTCGGGCAGTACTTTGACCTTCGCGGTCCCCGCTTTCACCGCCTCCGCGACCGCAACCGGCAGGTAGAACTCGTCCTTCGGGCCCGGCCCGGCCGCCAGGAACTCCTTGAACCCATCCTCGAGGTGGCCCAGCAGATCCGGTGTGAAGCCCCAGAGGTTCATCGACACAAGGGTTTTCAGCGGCGTTATGTGCCCGACGCCACCTGTGTCCTCCCACCGTGCCACATCGCCGTCGCGCTTGATGGCGAGGATCTCCTGCAGACCCGTAAGCCACCCATCCTTGTCCTGCAGGCACAGCGCCCGCGACACCGAGCCCGAGGCCGGCAACGTATCGGCAAGGCGATAACCGACCATCGCCCACTGCACCGGGCCCGAGATCGGGGTCGGCTCGGCCAGGAAGTCACCGAGGGCGGCAATCGCCTCGCGTCCGTAATGGTCGTCGGCGTTGGCGACCACGAAGGGACCGTCGAGGAAAGGCGCCGCCATCAAGACCGCCTGCCCGGTGCCCCACGGCTTGCTTCGGTCCTCGGGCCGGGTGAAACCGTCGGGCAGCGCCTCCAACTCCTGGCTGGCGAAGAGAATCTCCGTGCGGCGGGCCGCGCCGCCATCCATGTGCGCCCGGATCTCGGCCTCGGTCTCGCGGCTGACCACGATCACCACCCGCCTAAACCCAGCGTGTACAGCGTCGAAGATCGTGTAGTCCATCAGGGTCGCCCCGCCGGGGCCCACCGGATCGAGCTGCTTGAGCCCGCCGTAGCGGGAGCCAACGCCGGCTGCAAGAATGATCAACGTGGGCTTCATGGCTGAACATTGTACCCATCCCACGCGCGGTAGTCGCAAGAAACCGTAGGCCGGTCCTTCAGGGCCTGCCACCACCCAACCCAACGGCAGGCGGGACGCCTGCCCCACAAAACATCCCGGAGCCCTTGTGGGGCAGGCGTCTCGCCTGCCATCCGTTCCGGGAAAGAGTACCCACCACCCCCAGACAGCCCACGAGCATGCCGTCAGCCCTCATGGCCGTCCTTGTAGCGCACGCGTCCCGCGTGCATGCGATGTTGTGGTGCACGCATCCGGCAGCCTCCGCAGCACAACCGCGGGCAACCCGCCCCAACACCCGTGATCGCCTCCCCCGCGCCGATAAATCCGAAAATTCGAAATCCG
>JAOZUP010000188.1:4258-7666 GCA_029938595.1 Thermoanaerobaculales bacterium
AAATCCGAAAATTCGAAATCCGCCCGCCTCCCCTACCGGATTTTCTCCACGTTGAAGAGGGCCAGGAACCTCGGATTGTCGAGCAAGTCGTGGAAGGGTGGCAGCACCAACGGAACAAAGTAGTCGCCCGGGTCCTTCTTCAGGGATCTCCCCAGCTCGTCGATCGCCCGCTCCTCATCGCCCAGCAGCGCGTGCGCCGTCGCCAGGTCGTATAGGAGGCCGCTGTTCTCGAGTTCGTTCTCGTCGAGGCCGGCCAACCGGGATCGAGCCTCGACCACCCTGCCGACCGTCGCGTCGAGGTGAACCAGGGCGAGCTCTGCTTTCGCCGACCTCTGGCCGTCAACTATTGTGGCCTCGATCCTCTCCGCCTCCACCGCTGCCAGGGCCCCGGCCTCGCTGATCTCCCCAGCCGCCATCAGCACAATCAGCAGATCACGCCCCGCCGCCACCCGACTGGCCCTGATCGTCCCGGCGTCGACCAACTCGAGCAATCGCCGGTAACGCGGCAATGCTTCCTCCGCCCTGCCCTGCGCAAACAGCACGTGGGCCATGTTCGGAAAGCCATACTGATGGTCCGGCTCCCACTCCAGCAGCAGCCGCAGCTCCACCTCAGCCTCGCTGAATCGTGTCTGGGCGGCAAGACACCACCCCAGCATCGAGCGGTAGCCCGGGATCTCCGGGCCGAGCTCTACCAGCCGCCGCGCCGCAGCCTCGGCCGCAACCGCATCCGGCCGCTTCCCAATGTTGAGGAAGCAAACATTGATCAGCGGGACGCTACCGTAGGGGTCGACCTCCGCCGCCCTCCAGAAGAGTTCGTTGGCCTCGTCGTAACGACCAAGGTGCATCTCGATGCGTCCGCGGTTGTTGTAGGCCGCCCCGTGATCGGGGAACAGGTCACATATCAACTCGTACTCGTCGAGCGCCCCTTCGAGGTCCTGGTCGACGAACTGTCGATTGGCCGCCTTGATCATCAGGTACTCGTCCTCGGGCAGCGACCCACCTTCCTCCAGAGCCTCGCGCAAAAGCTGCTTGCCCTTTTCCGGCTGGTTGAGGAACTGGATCAGCAGCAGTCCAAACGAGCCCTTGGCGGTCGCGAACTGCGGGTCCTTCTCGATCGCCATCTCGAGCAGCGCCGCGGCCTCTCCAAAGTCCCCAGTCCCCCACTTGACGTTGCTGAGGGCGAAGTAGCGCAACGCCATCCACGACGAGGTGGTCACATCCGTCACCGGCATGTCGGTCTTTTCGATCGACTCCAACGACTCGCCGAGACGGGTGCGCACCAACCGCGAGAGCTCGTCAATGGCGGTGAGCAGCACCTCTTCCCGGCCCACAGCGCTGACCCGAAAACGATCCACGTGACGGCCGCTCTCGGGATCCACCAGCACCGCCTGCAGCTCGAAGGCCTCGCCGACCGAAAGGATGCGTGGCAGCAGCATCGCCCGCACCCCGGCAAACCTGCAGACGTCACGGCCGAGGGTCTCCCCCACCACGCTCGACGGATCCTTCCTCATCAAGCGGAGCGTGTCCGCCACCTGGCTCTGATCGAAGACCCTCGCATAGGGCGACTGCTGGAGATCCGCCTCGAGTGCCGTGCGCAGCGCGAGATCGAAGGCCTCGTCGCCGGTCTGGTTGTCTATGCTGGTGATGAGGATCTGGTCCCGCATGTGGAAGGCCAGCGCCGGGCGTTCCCAGAACCGGTTGCGAGCAAGCACCAAAACCACCACCAGCAACACCAACCCCACCGCCGCCCGCAGGGCCCACCTCGGCCACCCACGGCGCATAGATACCGCGGCGCCCCCGGGAATCGAGGACTCGACCTCGCGTAAGGCTACGGCCAGCTCGTCCGCGCTCTGGTAGCGATCGTCCCTTTCTTTGGCGATGGCGAGGCCGACGATCTCCTCCACACCAATCGGCAGGCGAATGCCGCTGGAACTCAACGTCGGCGGCGCCTCGCACATGATGCGGCGGATGGTCTCGGGAAGCGAGTCAGACCGGAACGGTGAGATCCCGGAAAGCATCTCGTAGATGACGCACCCAGCCGCAAAGATGTCGGTGCGCGCATCGACCTTCATCCCGGCCGCCTGCTCGGGCGACATATAGGCGGGGGTCCCCACCACCAGGCCCTCCCGCGTGACCGCCGCCGCCTCCTCGTCCCCGCCTGCATCCTCGGCGCCATCGAGCAGCCGGGCGAGTCCGAAATCGAGGACCTTCAGCCTCCCCTCCTCGGTGACCATCAGGTTTGCCGGTTTGATGTCCCGATGGACCACGCCGGTGGCGTGGGCCGAGGCCAGCGCCTCGGCAAGCTGCACCCCGAGTCCGATCGCCTCCTCCGGCGGCAGAGCACCGCGGGCAATCCGCTCGCTGAGGACCTCACCCGTGACCAGCTCCGAGGCCAGGTAGAGCCACCCCTCCTCGGTCTCGCCCGCCTCGTAGATGGTGGCGATCCCGGGGTGGTTGATCGAGGCGGCGGTCTGGCACTCGCGCAAGAAACGCGCCCGTGACGAAGGGGAATCCGCCAGGTCGGGGAGAATCAGCTTGAGGGCGACGTCGCGCTTGAGCATCGTGTCCCGCGCACGGTAGACCACACCCATCGCCCCAGAGCCCAGCCGTTCGACGATCCGAAAGCGAGAGATCTGCTCAGCTTCAAACGCAAGAGTCTCGATTGAGCGGTCCATCCCAGGCGATATTATCATCGCGCTGAGGCCCTCACAGACGCCCTCGGTGCCCACCGCGCGCTCGGGACAGGCCACACTCATGGTGGCGGGTCCTTCAGGGCCCGCCACCCAACCCTACGGCAGGCGAGACGCCTGCCCCACAAGGGCTCCGGGACGTTTTGTGGGGCAGGCGTCCCGCCTGCCGTCGGGGCGGGAGCTGAGAATTAGTCAAAACGCCCCGGCCCGAGATAGGGCCACCGGTCTACAAATTCGAAATCCGAAATCCGAAATCCGAAATCGACCGTCGCCGCCCTGCTAGAATCGTGGCGAATTCATTGCGGGAGGGCCCATGACCACACCTGACCGCTATCAGGCTGAAAACAAGGTGCGTTTCGTGACCGCCGCGTCACTCTTCGACGGTCACGATGCCGCCATCAACATCATGCGCCGCATCCTGCAGGCGCACGGCGCCGAGGTCATCCACCTCGGCCACAACCGCTCGGTCAAAGAGATCGTCGACGCCGCCATCCAGGAGGACGCCCAGGGCATCGCGGTCTCCTCCTACCAGGGCGGCCACATAGAGTTCTTCAAGTACATGATCGATCTCCTCAAAGAGCGCGGCGCGTCCCACATCAAGGTCTTCGGCGGCGGTGGCGGGGTGATCGTGCCGCGAGAGATCAAAGAGCTCGAGGACTACGGAGTCGCCAAGATCTTCTCCCCCGACGACGGCCGCGAGATGGGCCTCGACGGGATG
>JAOZUP010000189.1 GCA_029938595.1 Thermoanaerobaculales bacterium
GAAAAACCATCCTTCCGCTCGGCGATCACGACCCGCCGCTGCCTGATTCCGGCCGACGGCTTCTACGAGTGGGTTAAAACCGACGGCGGCAAGCAACCCCACTACATCCACTTCGCGGACAGCAGGGCCTTCGCCTTCGCCGGTCTGTGGGAGAGGTGGCAGAAGGGGGGCGAAGACCCCCTCGACACCTGCACCATCATCACCACCACACCGAACGACCTCGTCGCCGGGCTTCACGACCGCATGCCGGTCATCCTGCCACCCGAAGCCTTCATCGAGTGGCTCGTGCCTGAGCCCCTAACCTCCAATCGGCTTCAGGATCTGCTGGCCCCGCACCCCGCCGGGGAAATGGAAGCCTATCCAGTCAGCGCCCACGTCAACAAGCCCGCGAACGACGATCCGGAGTGCGTTGTCAGGATGGATTGAGTCGGTACCACGACCGTCGCCCTGATCAGTACACGACCTCGACCTTGGACAATCGCTTAGCCGACACCGTGGTCTCACGTCAGTTCAAAAATGGCACCTGGAACCCATCTTCGGGGACACCTCTCATCCGGCACATTTTGCAATGCTGTTCCCGGTTGGAGCCCGGCTTATTTCTCCTCGCCGGTCTCTTCCACCGGCCACGCCAGCTGCATTACCGGATCGCCTGTCCGATTGTCGATCGATGTCGCGTAGGCTACAACGCCGCCGGTTGGCGAAATCAGTCTGACTTCGGCGCGGGCGTTGCGCTCGGACGAGTTGGAAACCGATCGCAGAACTCGGTCGAGCTGGACGAACCCGTTGGCCGGAAGATCCCGGTCGAGGATGCCGAGAACGGCCCCAGCCGCGTTGAAAAACTTAAGCTCCACCTCGACGGGCAAAGCCGCCGTGTTGACGAGACCGATATTGGTTCTCCGGCCGCCGGCGCCGCTCTCTTCCAGCTGCAGGAGATGTCCGACCTGCCCGCCACGAAGTAGATTGTCGCCGGTGACATCAAGGCCTGGCAGGGAGTGGCCGAAGCTGCCTGATGGCGTGTCGTTGTAGGTTCTGCCCACAGCCATGAGGCCGCGGGATCCGTGGACCGTCAACGCAGCCGCGCCATCGGTCGCAAACAGGGTCGTCAACACGTCACGAATGACAAAACTCTGCTGCGGGGCCAAAACCAGCTCGGCGGTGTCGGGGTAACCACCGCTGTGGTCGCGCTGCCAGCGTTCGACCGATGCCGTCACTGTGGTGCTCTCCAAATTACTGACGACGATGTCGGTCACCCAGTTCGAGGAGCCGGCGCCCCGTACCTTTGCTGCGGCCGGCAAATTCAGATCTTGCTGGAAAGCATTGACGATCGGCTCGACGTAGGTCGGGTCGTTGGTTTGGTTGTCGATGACCGAGGCGTAGGCCATGATCCTGCCACCGGGAGTGAGGACCCGCACCGTGGCCCGCACCCCTTCGACCGCGGAGGAGGTGAGACCACGGATGATGCGGTTTTTCTGCGTGCCTCCCCGGCCCGGAACTTTGATGACCTTTACGCCGAGACTGGCGCCGTCGGCGGTGAAGAACTCCACCTCGGCAGTTGCTGTCTGATCCCCGAGATTGGTGAGCCCAATATTGGTCCGGAAGTCAGTACTCTCCTCGAGCATCAGGAGGTGTCCCACGACCCGCTCGCCGATCGCGTACCGATCCGGGAGGGCGCGCATGAACTGGCCGTAGGTTCCGCTGGGGGTGTCGTTGAAGGTCCGGCTCACCGTCACCACGGGGCTATCCGATTCGACGCGCAGGGTCGCCGCCCCACTCGCTTCGAATACCGAATCGAGCACATCGTGATACTCGATGGACTCCCGTGCCGCGAGAGTCAGCTCCCTGGTCGCCGTCTCACCGTCCTCGAGGTTCCAGGGCTGGAGATGAAGGCTGACCCTGGCTTCGCCGTCGCTCGGATTGGCGATGCTGAGATCGGTCACCCACTTTGAACCCGCAATCCCCTCGGTGTGGGCAGCGGCCGGAACGATGGAGACGTTCGGGCCCTTCTCAACGCCCCGGTAACAGGGTGGCGGGGACGCGAGATAGGCGTCGAGATAATCCTCGAGAATGTCGAAGTCGGCGAGGGGAAGATCGCACCACTGGGTGGTAGGTGTCGCCCAACCCCAGGGCTCGTGCAGCAAGACGGTGCCATCGCAGTCGACCAGCCAGCCGACGTAGAAGCCGAACGGCCAGAAGTCAGAGTGCATGCTGTCATCTATGTCATCAATGATCCACGGAAAATTGAGGTTGAAATCATTGGCGAGCCAACGCGCCCGTTGCGCCCGCTCCGCCGAAGACACGGTATCCGCGGATGCATGTGACCATCCCATGTCTGCGGTGGATCCGCACGGCGCAAACTGGGGGTTCGGGTGAGCCTCGCGGACGTACATGTACAGCAGCCGAACCTTGCCGCGGTACTTCTGGAAACGTGCCTCCACCTCCTGGAGGTTGCGAAAGCCAGGCTGTCAGGTTGCCGAGGTATAGAGAAAGAGCATGGGCGTGCCGTCGATGAAATCGGCAATGTCGACGAGGCGTCCGTTCTCGTCCACCGCCTGATACAGGGGAACCTGTTCGCCGGGCAGAACCTGGGATTCGGCGACTGGAGCCCCGAGGACCGCCGCCACCACCAACCCGCCAATCAACACAGTGCGCAACATGACAAACTCCCTTGACCCTTCCGGACAGGAACCGTGCGTAATTCACTTATGGTTTGTCAGGAACGAGCACGGGTTACATACAAGCCTAGGTCCCGTGGCAGCCGAACCCACCTGGAAGTGATCGCCGCTCGTCGGGGTCGATTTGCCACCGCTCACAGAGGGTTCTCGCCAACTCTTCGTACCTGGTCCCAGTGTCGGCGTCTGCACCGTTGGGAATCGCCGTCCGGTAGGCCTCTTCCAGACGCTCGTGCTCCTCCGGCGGCAGGACCTGGTCGGCCATGTTGAAGAGGATGCCGTCCTCCTTCTGGATATGGGCTTCGAGAAGATCGGCATAGGCCAGTGCGTGCTCCACGACTTTGGCGCGGGCGGGGTCGTCGCCTTCCGCGGCCGCTTCGAGGTGCTCGGCCATCACACCGATGTGGGAGCGGCCGATCTCGTGCTCGTGCAGCATCACACCCACGGGTCCGCCGTCTCTCGGCATACCCGCCGCCTCGAGGGCGGGGAAAAGGTGTACCTCTTCCTTGGCATGGTGCCAGGCGTCCGCATAGTTCCGAATGAAGTCCAACCCCTGACGGAAGGTGTCCGCGTCAAAGCCGTCCTTGCGCCGAGCCGCATCGCCCGCAAGACGAAGGCACGCGATCACACTCAAGATCCTCTCGTGCTCGCTGCGAAGAGCTGTTGTTGCTGTCATGTATCCTCCAACTCACATCATCATCCAGCCGCAGCCCGGATCGTGCATTGACATGGGTCAAGGGTGAGTTGGTTTCGGTACCAGGCTTCAGGATCTTGGGAAGTGTGGAAACCGGAAACCGGAAACTGTGCCAGGCACCTCTTTGGCTAATTGCCCCACTCAAGGCTCCTCGTTGGCGGCTTGATCGAGGGCCTTTGCAGCAGCCGCGAAGTCCGCGTCTTCCGCACGCCTGGATGCCGAGCTGGAGCCCGGCGGTCCCAGAGCGGTCCCAGAGCCATCACCCCTCCCCGACTCTCCTTGCGAAGGTGTCGAGGACCTCGAGGTAGGGTTCGATCGAGGGGATGAAGTGGCGCTCCTCGCGGGAGTGGGGGCCTATTCCGGTCTGGCCCCATACGACCTGGTTGCCGCCGGGGGCGAAGCGGGCCGAGGAGCCGGGTTTTTTCTTGCCGATGACGGCGGGCTCTCCGGAGACCTGCTCGACGGCCGCCAGCAGGTGAGCCAGGTGGGGGTTGTCGGGCGGGCAGCTGACGCCTGATTCCATGACCTCAACGACGGCCTCGAGACCGAGCTCGCCACACAGGCCCTTAGCCTCCGTAACCAGGCCATTGAGGTCGTCACCGGGGATCGGGCGGACCTCTATTCCGAGCACGCCGCTGCCGGCGGTAATATTGTAGACCCCGGGCTCACCGACATTGAGGAAGGGGAAGCGGGCAGTGGTCTCCCAATCATCGAGACTCGACAGGGTCAGGTGGCGCTTAAAGACGGATCCGAGAACACTCCGTACCTCCACCAGCTTGTCGAGAAGATCAGCTGGACTGCCGCCGGTGCCGGTGTGGCCGCAGACGCCGCTGGCCGTGACGAGCATGCGGAGGATGCCCCGGCTCTCCGTGCAAACCGCGCCGTGGAGTTCGTCGCCGGCCTCGCCGGTGCGCTCCCCCACGACCAACAGCTGCGGCTGCCAGCCGCTCTCCTTTTCGAGGGTCTTGAGGACGTGGGGGGTGCCGAAGGGATCCCCCTCGCCGTTCTCCTCGTTGCCGACAAGCAACAGGTTGAAGGGCGGGTACGGCGGACCGGCGGCGGCGCGCTCGCTCATCCACACCATGTAAGTGGCAACTACGGTCTTCATGTCGGCCGCGCCCCGGCCCCACAAATAGTCTCCCTGCACTCTCGGTTCGAACTGGCTGTCGTCGGGCTCCGGGCGAACCACGTCGAAGTGACCACATAGCGTGACCCCGGGCGTGGGCGCGTTTCGGAAGGCCGCCAGCACGGCCGGGTAGCGGCCGCGGTCGAAGAGCCGGACATCGAGGCCGGCGGATGCCAGCCGGTTGGCGACAAAGCCGGCGCAGGAGAAGACCTGGGTGACGCGCTCCTCCGGGCAGTTGGTCACCGACGGGATGCGTACCAGATCGGCCGCGAGCTGGAGCACGTTCGCGGCGCGGTCGGCGAGGCCCTCGACCACGAGAGCCTTGCGTGCGCGGCCAAGACGAATCGGCATCTCCGGGCGCTCCTCGGCCATCCTCTGCAGGCCGACCACCAGAGGCGCCATCTTGGGCCACTCGGCGCCGTGGTCCTCCGGCCGCGCTGCAATCTCCGACACCTCCCGGGCCACGAGATCGCGCCGTGCTTCAAACCACTCAGCGAGCAGTGAGGCGGGCACGAGAGGCGAACCGGAGGGCGCCTTCCGCGGATCGTCGCCGAGCTCGTCGAGGATCCACCGCCGGATAGTCGCCGCCGGATTCGGACCGCCGCCGGCCATCCCTCGCAGGGGATCGAGCTGCTCTGAAACGCCTAGGTCCTCCGCCAGCGGCTCGACCTCGGATAGGAGACGGCCGAGATAGTCGCGGGTGCTGATCCTCCCGCGCCCGAAGGGATCCTCGATCTCGGCGTCGAGGCCGCGGCGGGCCGCAGCATCCTCGTTGCGCCGCGCTCGGGCGATGTCCTTTCCATCGTACGCGTAGCCGGCGCCGTACCCGGGTTCGGCGTAGCCCCGCAGCATCAACAGATCCTTGAATAGCACCTTTGCCGCCGACAGCTCGAGGTCGTCGCCGCCCTCGTCGGTGCGCACCTCGACACGGTTCATGGGCAGATCGACGCGGGCGCACAGATTCTCGACCACGAGCGCCCGCTCGGCCTCCTCGAGCCCGCCGTGCTCTCCGATAGGATAGATCCCACGTTTGTACAGCTCACGCAGCTGCTCGCTCGTGGCAGTAATGTTGCGCCGTACCGGGTCGACGTCGGAGCGCGCTCGCACCGGCGTCCAGTTGTTGGCGCCGAAGCGCACCCCCGACCGCACCAGTTGATAGGAAATATTCAAATAATCGCCGTGGCTGGCGTAGAGACCCGGAACGTCGAGGTCCTCCGGGTTCGGGAAAGCGAGCAGTCGTCGCGAATCGTCGTTGGTTAGCACCACCTCGCTGTGCCCATCCACCTCCTCGCACGCGAAGGGGGAGGCGGCACTGACCGCGATGAACACCGGACACATGGGGCGCAGAAGCTTGGTCGCGCGGATGACCGACTGGTTGCGGTAGTCCTCGATGGTGCGGCCCTGGCGCTCGGACAGCGGCAGGTGGAAGAAGTCCCACGAGAGCAAGGTCTCGGGAAAGCTGTGATTGGTGTGGATGCCGGCGGTGGCGAGACGGTCACCGAAGAGATCGACGCAGCGCCGAAGATAGCGTTGCCTGGCCAGGTTCCAGCCGCCGGGAATGCTGGTGCCGTTGACCTCGGCCGGGCGCGGGATGTTGCCGTGCAGAGCCAGGAACGAGGTTCCGAAGGAGTGGCCGATGTCGGCCAGCGTGTCGAGGAGCACACCCTCGAGGAGGCGCGCCTGGGCGGCGGTTGCGCGGGCCGAGAAGCAGGGTTGAGTCGTGAGCTCAGTCATCCAGTGGAAGACCTCCAGCTGGAAGCGTTCGCGCACCCATTCCGGCAGCCGTTCGTCGTGCAGGTAATCGGCGAAAGAATGTCCTTCCGGACCGTAACCGACATGGGCTACCGGTGTCAGATCGCGGTCGAGGATGTTGAACTCGACCTCGAGCCCCGAGGTCCCCCCCTGCGGGTCCCCCTGCTGCGAGTTCTCGAGCGCGAGAAGAACCTTTTCGGCGAAGCGTCCCCAATCGGAACGGGTCAGGTCCGCGGTCACAGTGATGACAGCGCCTCCCACAGGCGCTCGAGAGCGGCCGCAGTCGTCTCGGGGGGCAGCGCGTACGAGAAGCGGATCCAGCTCGAGCCGAATTCCGAGAAGTAGACCCCTGGCACCACGGCGAGGCCAAAGCGTTCGGCGAGGATGGCGCCCATGTCGCCGGAGTCCCCAAGACCCGCCTTTCCGAGCCAAGGGCTCATGTCGAGGAAAGCGTAGTACCCCTTGCCGAGAATATGGTTGATCTCGTGATTCTCCAGAAAGCCCTTGACCACGGCACGGCTCTCGTTTGTGGGACCGATGATGCCTGCTGCAGCGGCGTCGAACCCCATCCGGTAAGCGGCGATCGCCACCGCCTGCGAGTGAAAGGACGGGATCACGGCGTGCGAGGCGCGGCTCTGAATAAAGCGCACCACAGCCTCCGAGGCCACAAGGTGGGCGTTTCGGATGTTGCTCGCACCGAGGGATTTCGTCAGCCCGTCAAGGAAAATGCAGCGCTCGCGCTCGTCGGGTTCCAGCGCGCCGAGAAATGCGTTCAGGTCGTGGGGCGCCTCGTCGGTCACCCGGTGGTAGATCCAGTCGAACAGAACAAAGGGGACGCCCGCAGAAAACGCCGCCCGCGCCAAATCGATCTGCCGCTCCGGGCTCATGCTGCGTCCAGTGGGGTTATCCGGGCTCGTGATCACCAACAGGGCGAGGCGTCGCCCGTCGAGCCCGGCCGCTGTCTCGGCGCAGGCCTCGAGCGCTCCCGGGGTCAGGGCCCACGCCTCGTCCTCGCGGCCCGGGGCGAGCATGACGTTGGCGCCCATGGCGTACGGTCCCCAATTGTACGAGATCCACGGCACCCTCGACGTGACGACGAAATCGCCGTGGCGCCCGTGCCCCAGGAACTGGACCGCGTCGTAGGCCTTGACCAGGGCGTCGCGCCCGCCCTGGCAGGCGATAACGTTGGCCGGACCCCAGCCGGTGGATGCATCCAGGCCCCAGTAGTCCTCCACCACCGCGCGGCGGAATTCGACGGTTCCAAACGGCTTGTCGTAGCCGGTGCCGTGCTCGATCTGCAGGCGATGGGCCGTATCGAGGATTTCACGGGGGACTCCCGGCAGGCTGGCGCCGCCGTCACCCTGGCTGGC
>JAOZUP010000190.1 GCA_029938595.1 Thermoanaerobaculales bacterium
GTGGGCTCACGCCCCAGGCTAAATACAAGCCGCCGCTTCGCGGCTGGATCCACCCATCACGAAAGAACATATGGGTATCTTGGATGCAAATCGGTTCCAACCACTCGGCTTGCCAGACGTGTGCGCCACAAAGGGAGCCGATCCAGGCAGGCTGTTGCGTGAACGGGTTCGTCCTGAAATCTGATTCTGCTCGGATTTACGGATGGAGCATGAATCCGAAGTTCGGATCACATCTTTCCCTAATATCAATTCTCGCAGCCGGTTTCTCCGAGAAAGCGGCGGCGAGAATTGATCGGACACGCGGATTTTCCCCTTCGCTCCACGGCGCCTCGAAGGCGCGCTCCGCTTCGGGCCGTCCGCTGCGATTTTACTGCGAGGGGGCCCGCGCTGTTCGCGCGATGCCCCCTCGCGCTCCCCGTGTAGAGCAGCGGACTGAAAATCCGCGCTCGAGTCCGAAATTCAGATCCTCCGCCCAAATACCAATTCAAGGCGGGGCTCTCGCAAGAGCCCCGCCTTGAATTGGTGCCCAGGCGCGGAGTTGAACCACGGACACGCGGATTTTCAGTCCGCTGCTCTACCGACTGAGCTACCTGGGCACACCAGGTTCGAGCGTTATAGCGCAGGGCTGAATGACTGTCAATGAGAGATCATGCCGGTCGGCGTGTTCTTCGTCACCTCTTTCGTCGGCAACCGATGTGCAGCTTCGGTTGGATCGCATACAATGCCCGCCGTGGAAATAGTTACATTCTTCCTGCAGACGGGTTGGGTAGCGAAGGTCGTCCTCGTCATCCTCATCATCTTCTCCCTCGCCTCGTGGTCGGTGATCCTGGGTAAGTGGCGCGAGCTCGGCGCAGCACGGCAGGCTTCGGACCGCTTCCTCAAGGGCTTCCGCGAGGTCTCACGCCTCAACGAGGCGGCGGCAACAGCATCCAAGTACCGAGCGTCTCCGTTGGCGGCCATGTTCCAAGCCGGGTACAGCGAGCTCGAGGCGCAGATCAGGAGCGTCCACCGCGATGGGGATCCGGAGGGTTCATTCAAGCTCAAGAGTATCGCCGGCATTGGAAGAGCCCTCGAGCGGGGTATGGGCGCCGAGCTCGAAAGGCTGCAGCGTGCGCTCCCCATGCTTGCAACCACCGCGAGTGTGACCCCATTCATCGGTCTCTTCGGGACGGTTTGGGGCATCATGAACACGTTCCATGCGATCGGCGTCACCGGCTCCACATCGATCGTCACTGTGGCGCCTGGAATCGCTGAGGCGCTGGTCAACACCGCCGCCGGGCTGCTCGCCGCGATCCCGGCAGTCGTCGCCTACAACCACCTCCTGGCAAAGGTCCGCATCTTGCGCCGGCGGATGGAGGACTTTTCGTTGGAGTTTCTCAATCTCGTGGAGAGGAACTTCACCTAGCAACATGATTGGCTTCAGTGAACTTTCGTTTTGTTCTTTTTTTGGCCGCAGGATTTCGGGCCACTTTGGACCGGAGATTCAAACACCACGCGCCGAAATCCTGCGGTCAAAAAAAGAAAATGAGGATTGGCAAGACTGATGGCTGGGAAAGTGGGTGGGGAAGACCTCGGGGATCTGGCGGAAATCAACGTCACTCCGCTCGTGGATGTGATGCTGGTGCTTCTGATCATCTTCATCATCACCTCACCAATGCTGGTCCAGGGTCTCAAGGTCAACCTGCCGAAGCAGGACGCACCGGCGCTGACCTCGAAGTCGGAAGAGCCGATCATCCTCACCCTGACCTCAGATCAAATCATCCTGCTCGGCGACGAGCCCGTCCACATCAAGCTGCTCCCGGACCGGCTCGGGGCCAGGCTTGCTGGCAGCCCGCGGCCGGTCTACCTCAAGGCCGACGAGAGCTTGCCCTATGGCTTCGTCATCCGCGTCCTGGCGGTCCTCGATCAGGTCGGGGTCGAACAGGTGGGAATGGTCACCCACCCCGAGGAACGATAGGTGGATCCGGTTTCCAAGATCTTGATGGAAAGGGAGCGCACGAGGCCCCGGCTCCTGCCGTGGGTGGTCCTCGCCGTTCTCCTACACACCGGTGCGGCGGCAGCAACCTATATCGTGGGCCGGCGGGCAACATCACGGCCGATACAACCGACAGTGGTGTCGGTGAAGCTGGTGCGCCCGCAGGCCCCCGCCCGCCGCGCGCCATCGCGCCGGGCGCCGAGTCGGTCGACACCGGTTCCGCAGCCTTCCAAACCCCCTGCTACCGCGGTCCCGCAACCGACTGCAATCCCCGCCGCTCCACCGGCGGAGCCTGACAAGGTCCAGGCGAGCGCCGACGCCATGCGCTCGGAAGACTCCAGGGCAACGCCGGCCCCGACTCCTCCTCCACCCGAACCGGGCGCAGGAGGTGGGCGCGGGCTCTCGGTCGGGTCGAATGGCGCAGGAGGCGCGGCCGGAATCCCCGCCGATTTCCGTTTCACCTACTACATCGAGCGCATGCTCGCGCTCATCGAAAGCCGCTGGTACAAACCGGCGGTTCCACAAGAAACCCGCGCCCGGGTGGGTTTCGTGATACTGAAAAGCGGCCGCATCGAGGGGATTCGGCTCGAGGAGAGCTCGGGAATGCCGAGCTTCGATCGCGCGGCGCTGCGCGCCCTCTACGCGGCCAACCCGTTACCACCGTTGCCGCCGGCCTACGGAAAATCCAGCCTCACAGTACACTTGAGCTTTGCGGAGTAGACCATGACTCGTTTTTGGAATCTGTTGATCGCCAACGTCCTGTGCTTGAGCTTGGGCCCCTTCGTTCTTCACGCCCAGGACGAGCTGTATCTCGAGATCACTCAGCCCGGCCTGCGCCGGGTGGCTGTGGCGGCGCCCCCGTTGATGGTGCTGCCAGGCACACCGGCCGAGTCTGCCCGAGAATTCCAGCAAACCCTCGACAACGACCTCGCGGCGGCGGCGCCCATCGCCATCGTCGACCAACGGCTGTACGCCCTGGTGGAGGATGATCCGCGTCCCGAGATCCTCAACCAACGCTGGCGTGCCATCGGCGCCCAATTCCTGCTCAGCGGCACGGTCGTGCGCGCGGGTGGGCAGCTGGTGGTCGAGGCGCGTCTCGTCGACCTGGTGTCGGGAGAGTTCGCCTTTGCCAAGCGCTACCGCGCCGGCATCGGGGCATCTCCCGTAGTGGCGCACACCCTCGCCAACGACATCGTCCAGGTCTTCACCGGGCGTCCCGGACCGTTTCTGTCACGCGTCGGCTTCATCTCCGACCGCGCCGGTGGGCCCGAGTTGTGGATGATGGACTGGGACGGTGACAACCCCAAGCAGTTGACCAAGCACGGCACCATCGCCCTTGCTCCGGTCTGGTCGCCGGACGGCAGGAAATTGGTCTTCACGTCCTTCCTGAGGGGCGCGCCGGCTCTCTTCGTGCTCACACCGCACGAGGGTTATCTACGGCTGCTGTGGGACAAGAACGGGGTGAACTCGTCAGCGACGTTCTCTCCGGACGGCAAACGCATCGCGTTCGCCTCGAGCATCGACGGTAACACCGACATCTATGTGCTCCCCATCGACGGGGGCACTCCGCGGCGTTTGACCACCGCCCGCGGCATCGACACCCAGCCGGCATGGGCCCCGAACGGGCGCCAGATCGCCTTCACGTCGACACGGTCCGGCACGCCGCAGATCTACCTCATGGACGCCGACGGCTCCAACGTACGGCGGCTCAGCTTCGATGGAGGATTCCACGACGAAGCCACCTGGACCCATGACGGCACCCGCATCGCCTGCACCACCAAGGTCGGCGGCAGATTTCAGATCGCCACCATCGATACCGTGACGTCGCGGCGTACCGTCATCACCGCGCCAGGTAACAACGAATCACCCTGCTTCTCGCCGGACGGCTCGATGATCGCATTCGCTTCCGACCGCACCGGCACATCGCAGATCTTCATCACCGACGCCGACGGTGTGCCTCACCAACTCACGTCCGAAGGAACGAACCACTCACCGACGTGGACGGGGGCGTCCAAGTAGCAGTCTCAACCATGCTGAACACCCGCGCCCGAAGCGAAAGTGATCAGTGATCAGTAATCAGCCAGGATCTGAGCAGGAGACATCTCATGAGCGACCGAAAGTACCGCCATCGCGGATACCAGGACGATGACCGGGATCGCGAGCGGCAGCAACGCGAGCGGCCCAAGACCGATGGGGTCAAGCGCTACGACGGCGCCCCGCGCGGGCGCGGGCTCGGGACCCCAACCGCCGTGGCCTTCAAGTGCGCCCGCTGTGGACATGAGCTCGCCGACCCGAAGATCAACAAGGACACTACCTGCACATCCTGCGGCTCGGCCCTCCACTCCTGCACCAACTGTTCCCACTTCAACACCGGCGCCCTCTTCGAGTGTCAGAAACCCATCACCGCGCGGGTCGAGAGCAAGACCAAGGCCAACGAGTGCACGTTCTTCAAGCCCAAGGCGGTGCGCGACCTCAAGGTTCAGGCTTCCCCATCCGGCAGCCCCGCCGACCCTCGGGCAGCCTTCGACGCGCTCTTCAAGAAGTGAGGAGTTAGGGGGTTAGGAGGTTAGGAAGTGAGGAGGTGAGGAGGGGCGAATCCGCGCTGTCCTAATCCCTTAACTTCCTAACTTCCTAACCAAGGCGCGCGAGGAGGTAAGGCGGTCGGGTCACAGGTTTCAGGTCGCCTGATCCGGCTCGCACGACTTGGTCACTTCGCGCACAGGCCGGTGATACAACGCATGGACTGGTCTTTTGGCGGAGGAACGGGTTCTGGGTCCGCCTAACCCCCTAACCTCCTAACCTCTTAACCCGGGTCTTCAGCTCTTCGAGCTTCCTACCGTAATCGTCTCCAAGCCATGCGCATTGGGGCCGGTTTCTTCCCGCCTTAGCATGATGGCGAAAAACAGGGCGAGGAAGCCAAGAATAGAGAAGATCCACATCCCTGGAGCGTAGCCCATGGGGTTGGCCGCGCTGGCTTCGAAAACATCGTTGGTACGGCCGATGGTCCAGTTCATTCCCGCGACACCGATCTGCTGGATCAGGGTCATCACCGCGTATGCGGTTCCGAGGCGCCGCTCCTCGACAATGTAGGCCACCGATGGCCACATCACCGCCGGGATAAGCGAGAAGGCCACTCCCATCATGATGATCGGCACCCACAGCGGTGCCACGTGGTAGGCCATCATGAGGTACACGGGCATCAGCAGGAACGCCCCCAACGCCATGAAGAGCGCCCGCTTGCCGATCTTGTCCACCAGGAGGCCGAAGAGCGGGGTGGCGATCATCGCCGCCAGCGGCAAGACGCTGTTGAACTGTCCGGCAACCTGTCGGGTGAGCTCCCACGAATCGATGAAGAACTTGATGGCGAACGAACGGAACGGGAAGATCGCCGAGTAGAAGGTCACGCACAGCAGAACCACAAACCAGAAGGAGCGGCTGAAGCGGAAGAAGTCCGACAGCACGAGCTTGTCGGTTTCACCGGCACTGCCGAGCTCGTACCGGCGCGAGGCAGTCTTTTCGAGGGCGCCGTATGCGAGCGCACTGATCAAGACCAACACACCGATCGCTGCAGCGATGACCAGCGGGCCCTGCCATCCGGCGTACGCGAACTTGGCCCAGGTCGGCGACCAGTCTGCCGACACCGAGCCCATGCGGGCGATGGTGAGATTGATCCCAAAGGCGAAGCTGAGCTCCTTGCCCTTGAACCACTTCGCAAGCGCGGTGGTAATCGCCACGATGAGCGGTTCGGAACCGATTCCGAGAAGGAAACGCGCCACCAGCATGACCGTGAAGTCGGACGACACCGCGTTGAGGATCCCCGCACACGTACAGATCGCGGCGAAGAAGATCGTCGACTTGACGGTCCCGTATTTATCGATGATGACCCCGCCGAGCAGGAGTACGATCACCGCAGCAATGCTGTAGACGGAGTACAAGGTGCCGATGTTCGCGTCGGTGAAACCGAGATCGGACTTGAGGATATCGGCGATCGGTGCAATCGAGTCGTAGACATAATAGTTGGCGAACATCGCCATGCTGATCACGACCAGCACCACCCACCGGTACATGGGGGGCGGTTGGGTAGCCAAGTCGCCGGTTGCGGTGAGATTTTCTGTCATTCTAGCTCCTTCAAAACAGTCACGGTGTCGCATTGTAGCGGCACCCGGAATGAATGCATCTCCAATTGGTGTTATAATGAGTCGATTCATCCGTGGCGCTCCGGCGACCGCGGTCGCCGGAGGTCCCCCCCAAATTGCTAACGCGTAGAAAATTCATCAAGAGTGCGTCTCTGACCGCTGCGAGTTCTCTGGGCTTTGCCGGATACGGCTTTTCGAACGCCCTCGATCTGCCGGGCGTGCGTCGCGTGAACCTCGAGCTTCCGGCGCTCCCAGCGGTCTGGGACGGCCTCAGAATCGTGCAGATATCGGACATCCATGCAGGCCCGTACATGGGCGTGGAGCGCATGGCACGGATGCGCAAGATGGCGATGAAGCTCGATCCGGACCTGATCGTCTTCACCGGCGATCAAATGGACCGGCGTTCGTCCGACGCCGAGCTTTTCGTGCGCGGATTCCGCGGCATCGAAGCACCCTTGGGAGTATGGGGCATCCTCGGCAACCATGACCACTTCATCGACCCGGAACGATCCGAGTGGGCGCTCGAGGCGGCCGGCATCCAGCCCCTGGTAAACCGCGGCGTGGCCCTCGACCGCGAAGGGTCTACCCTGGCCCTCGTCGGAGTTGACGACCTCCAGGCGCGAGGGGGGCGTTACCCAGACTTCTCCGTACTGAACACGTACCCGACATCGTTCCGGATCTGCCTGTGCCACCAGCCCCAGGGTTGGCACCAGGCACTTGCTGCCGGCGCCCACCTGACCCTCGCGGGCCACACCCACGGCGGGCAGATCGCGCTCACCGGCCGCAACCTCAACGTCGCCCGGTTCAGCACTCGCTACATCGCAGGCCCGTACCGACGCGATGAGGCATTCCTCTACGTGTCTCGAGGCGTCGGCGTCGGCGCGTTGCCGGTAAGAGTTGGGGCGCCGCCGGAGATCGATCTATTGACGCTGCGCAGCACAGCCGCAGGTGCACGGGTAGCGGCGTAGCCCTCCCACCCATCAGAAGAACCACAGAGGCACAGAGAGGACACAGAGGAATTTCGAATTTCGAATTTTCCAACCGCCCACCCAGCGGTCAGTTTTGAGTTTTAAGTTTTTTCCCACCCGCCCACCCAGCGAAACGTTGAACGTTTGAACGTTAAACGTTAGAACGTTGCCGCCCACCCGCCCCCGACTTGCACTCTCTCCTCGGAGTCCCCTGTCGGCGTGGCGCTGTCGCGGAGGGCCTCGTCGCAAGGAAGGTATTAGCTGTTAGGTATTAGCTATTAGCTCCACCCACCCTTCCTCGACGAAAGAATCCACGCTCGGAGCGTGGAGTCGCCGCGGCGCTATTGCGGACGGCCTCGTCGCGACGGGCCCGACTGTGTTCGCCACATGGAACTCCCACAGCACCGTTGATGAACCACAATCAGTCGCGAATGAACTATTCACTCCTACCTCTCGGAAAGTCGCGGCGGGCCCGGCCCGACGTGGCTTTCCGA
>JAOZUP010000191.1 GCA_029938595.1 Thermoanaerobaculales bacterium
TTTTTCCCGCCCCCACCCCCCGCCCACCCGCCCTCGGAAAGCCACGTTGGGCTACGCCCACCGCGACTTTCCGAGAGGTAGGAGTGGAAAATGGCAGTCGAGGCTGATCGTGGTGTGTCGACGGTGCAGGAAGCGGATAACGTGGCGAGCACAGCCAGGTTCTTCGTGCCGGAAGAATGCCGGACGATCTGCCATTCGTGGTCCTCGCAATGAGGGCCTCCGCGACAGCGACGCAGCGAAGCGAGGCTCTGAGTGGAAGGTGCAAGCAGGGGGTGGGTTGGTGGATCCGGCATCCAGCATCGAGCATCCGGCATCGCGTGGGTGGGCGGAAAATCCGAAATCCGAAATCCGAAATCCGAAATCGACCGTGGATCGTCTTCGATTCTGGTCTACCATGGCGCCATGAAGGTGTACACGCGAACGGGCGACGACGGTGAAACGTCGTTATTGTCGGGGGGGCGGGTGCGTAAGGATGATCTCCGGGTTGAAGCCTACGGTACGGTCGACGAGCTGTCGTCGCTTGTGGGGCTCTTGCGGTGTGAATCGGTCCCTGAGGACGTGGCGCAAAACCTGATCGAGGTACAGCGGTCTCTTTTCGCGGTGGGTTCTTCCCTTGCCGATCCGGAAGGGCGAACGGGACACGAACCGGAATCGTGGGAGGTCGGACGGCTCGAAAACTGGATCGACGCCATGGATTCAGAGCTCCCCGAACTGCGGGCCTTCATCTTGCCCGGTGGCTGCCGTGGCGCTGCCGTCGCTCACGTCGCGCGGACGGTGTGCCGGCGGGCGGAACGGAGCGCCACCACCCTGGCCACGACCGAGGCCGGAGTGTCCGACGGTGTGCTGCGATACCTCAACAGGTTGTCGGACGCTCTTTTCACGCTTGCCCGTTTTCTCAACGTACGCTCCGGGAACCCGGAAGCCGAGTGGCATCCCGGCCCAAAACAATGATTTCGGCGCCTACTTGGTACAATCCTCCCCTCGTGGAGGGGCCCACTCGATGCAACGCCTGACCATAAGTGAATCTAACCTCGAACAGCTCTTCGGGACGCGGGACGAGAACCTGCGCTACCTCGAGGAGCGTCTCGGCATTTCGGTGAGAGCGAGGGGTGCTGAGGTCCAGCTCAGCGGGGACGAGCAAGCGGAGCGAATCGCCGCTCGTCTTCTGGCCTCACTCGATAACATGCTTTCTTCTGGCGGTGTGATCACCAAGGAGGAATACCGCACTGGCGTGAGGGTGCTCGAGGAAGACTTGGAGATCGATCTCGTCGAGTTCTTTCTCGACGCCTCGATCCCGGGATCGCTGAAACGCTACGTGATGCCGCGGAACCTGAACCAGCGGCTGTTCATCCGATCGGTCTACTCCTATGACTATGTCTTTGTCACCGGTCCGGCGGGAACGGGGAAGACATACCTCGCGGTCGCCCTCGCCGCGGCTGCACTGATGGACAAGCAGGTGCGGAGAATCGTGCTCGTGAGACCGGCCGTGGAGGCGGGAGAGCGGCTCGGGTTCCTGCCGGGGGACTTGGTTGAGAAAATCAATCCCTATCTGCGCCCCGTCTATGATGCCCTGTACGACATCCTTGGCTACGACAAGGTGTCGAAGCTGTTGGAACGGCAGGTGATTGAAATTGCACCCTTGGCCTTCATGCGAGGGCGCACGCTGAACGACGCTTTTATCATTCTCGACGAAGCTCAGAACACGACTCACGAGCAGATGAAGATGTTCCTGACGAGGATGGGCTTCCACTCGAAGACGGTGATCACGGGCGACATCACTCAGATTGATTTGCCGTTTGCGAAAACGTCGGGTCTGGTCGAGGCATTGCAAGTGTTTGATGGGGCTGAGGGATTTTCGTTCATCAAATTTAACCATCGCGATGTCGTTCGCCACCCGCTGGTTGAGGAAGTTGTGGACCGGTATGCGCGTTGGGAGAAGAAAGCGCATGCAGGGGAAGTCGAGCGGTCATGAAGGGCAATGGAAAACAGCCGGCCGAGAAAGCCCCGGTTTCCCGCATCCAGCGCGGCCTCGAGGATCGTGCGGGTTGGTGGGATGCGCTCCTCGATCGTCCCCTCCTGTGGGCCGTCATAGCGATCATCGGGTGCACCTGGCTGATGCTGCCAAAGGTCGGCATCGGACCGCCTGACTGGCAGCCGGGCGATGTTGCCAGCTTTGACCTCGTGGTTCCTTACGACTCCACCCTGCCGGACGCGGCCGCGACCGAGACCGCTCGTCAGGAAGCCCGTGACGCGGTGATTCCTGTGTACGACCTCGAGCCTCGCCTCCGGATAGAGCTTGAAAACGAGCTCCGCATTTTGTTTGCCGCTTGCCGCGATCGGATGGGCGCGACCGGTGACGAGGTCGCCGATCTGGCGGCGATCACCGACTTGCGTGCAACCGAATCGGTAATGCGAATCCTCGATTCGTCCTCCTGCTCGGATCGGCTCGAGGAGGTTTTGGTCAAGGTTGTCGACGGGGTATTCCGGGACCGGATCGTGGATGATCGCAGAGGTCTGGAACATCGCGGCGAAAAGGGTATCGCGCTGAGAGACCTCTCCACGGGGCGAGAGAGGACTGTGCGGTTGGATGAGTTGTCCGAGGCCGTCGACCTGCGGTCCGGCCTCGAGCAGGTTCTCCAGGCGCGGTTGCTCGAACAGCCGGCCGTGGCGCGCCGGTGGCTCGCGCCGGTTGTCGATTTCCTCGCAGCGAATCTCGGGCCCAACCTGGTCTTCAGTCGCGGCGAGACGGCTCAGCGCCAACGAGCAGCGGCGGAAGGCGTGGTACCGCGCTCTCGAGGCCTTCGGCGGGGACAGGTCCTGATCCGTCGCGGGGACACCGTTACTGACGAGGTCGCTGACACGCTACGGGTGTTTCGCGAGCAGCGCCGTGATATTGCGTCGACGGCTCACGTCGCAGGGATCGCACTGCTCGTCGGAATGATGTTGGCTGGATGGTGGCCGGTGCTGCTCCGGTTCGGCGGGCCCCTGGAGGCCAAGAGCCGCCTGTCCATGATCTACATATTGGTCCTTCTTTTCACCCTCTCGGACCGCCTCGGCTGGTTCATTGCCAACGCCGTCGCCTTTAACGCCCAGGGACAGGCGATGTCGACGGCGGAAGCCTATCTCTGGGGTTTGCCGTTCGCCGCCGGGCCCGTTACGGTGTTGGTTCTGTTGGGCATGCAGCCGGCGCTCCTTTTCGCGGTGTGCGGGGCCGGTATCGCAGGAGTGTTGCTCGGAGGTGATTTCTCGGTTGCGGTCTATGCTCTCGCCTCGGGCGTTGTCGGCACGCTGGCCGCCGAACGGTCTAGAGATAGAATCTCGTTGAGCCGTGTCGGCCTTCTAGTGGGAGCGGCCAACGTGGTGGTTTTCCTCATCCTCGAGCTCTATCGGGGAATGCCGGACCCGCCCGGGACGGTGGGCTTGTCCGCGATCTTCGCATTCGTCGGTGGGCCAATTTCGGTGGGACTTGTATCTTTTCTCCTGCCGGCGCTCGAGAGTGCGTTCGGCATCACCACCGACACCCGTTTGTTGGAACTCTCGAATCAGAATCTCCCGCTTCTCAAGCGGTTGTCTCTCGAAGCGCCGGGGACGTACCAACACTCGCTCTCAGTGAGCAATCTGGTTGAGGCCGGCGCAGACGCAGTCGGTGCGAACGCCCTGCTCCTGCGAGTGTGCGCTTACTATCATGACGTCGGCAAGCTGGTGAAACCCGAGTACTTCGTGGAGAATCAGCGCAACGGCAATCCGCACGACGCTCTCCTTCCATCGATGTCCGCTCTCGTCATTCAGAGCCACGTCAAGGAGGGCCTTGAGTTGGCTCGTGAGGCGAAGCTGCCGCTACCGATCCGCCAGGCCATCGCGACTCATCACGGCACGAAACTGATCCGCTACTTTTTCAACAAGGCCCTGGAACGCAATGGGGAGGAGAAATCCGAGGTCCGTGAGAGCGACTATCGTTATCCAGGCCCCAAACCGCACACCAAGGAGCTGGGCATACTCCTCCTGGCCGATGCGGTCGAGGCGGCTGCCCGGACCTTGGACAACCCAACGCCGACCAAGGTGCAGGCGATGATCAGCAAGATCTTTTCGAACGCCCTCGAGGATGATCAACTCGACGAGTGCGAACTCACCTTCTCGGAGCTCGACAAAGTGGCGTCGGCCTTCCTATGGGTGCTCACCAACATGTATCATCATCGGATCGATTACCCCGGCTTCGATTTCAACAGGAGGCAAGACGCTCGTGACTCGGGTCCAAATGAGGTGGGAGAGAAGGCCGTCCAAACCGGCGGCTGAGGCGTTGCGGCGAGTGATAACCGGATGTCTGGAATCTCTCGGTTTGGAAGACTCGGAGGTCCACGTGCTGATCGCCGGGGATGACCGGTTGCAGCGCCTGAACGATCGCTACCTTGGCCGAAACCGGCCGACCGATGTGCTGTCCTTCCCGGATGGCGATCTGTTGCCGTCGGGCAGGGTCCTTCAGGGTGAGGTCGTGATCTCGCTCGACGCCGCGCGCCGGCAAGCAGAAGAGCTCGGACACGATGAGCTTCGAGAGCTTTCCGAACTCGCCCTGCACGGGGTTTTGCACCTCGTGGGCTATGATCATGAGAGAGATCAGGGCGAGATGGACGACATCGAATTACAGCTGCGCGAGGAGTTGTTGGCATGAGTTCGGAATTCGCAGCCTGGTTGGTTCACCCGGTGACCCTCGGACTTGCGGCGGCCGCGGTGGCGGCGCTCTTTGTGGTGATCGAGCTGCTGCTTCGATCGTTGTCCCAACTAGGCAACGTACGTTTTCAAGGGATTCTCGAGGAGCACCCGGAGCTGTTCAATAGCGCCACTACGGTCCACGTCTCGCGACTCATAGATGTGCTTCGATGGATTCAGCTCGGATGTCTCGGCCTGCTGTGGCTGGTGGTCTTTCGTTTCCCCGGCCTCGAGTCCGGTGCCGCCGCCGCCGTTGCATTGGCGCTGCCGATAGTGCTCGTAGTCGCCGCCCGATCCGTGGTTCGGCCACTGTCGGAGGACACCGCCACGGTGTTGCTCCGTTCCGTTCGGCCTCTCGCCTCCCCACTGGTTGGGTTGATGGTGCGTGTGAGCCCGGAAGTGTCGGCGCCGCCCGCCGAAGATGAAGAGGAGGAGGCGAGTGAGGCCGAGATCCAGGCCTACCTCGAGGCCGGCGAGGCCGCCGGGATCTTCGAGGGAGACGAGGGAGAGATTGTCGAGTCACTGGTGGATTTCTTTGACACCGTCGTGCGCGAGGTCATGACCCCACGGACGGAAATGATCGCCGTTGCGGATACCGACAGCTACCGGGAGTTGCTCGAGGTCTTCGCCAAGACCCACAAGAGCAGGATCCCGGTCTACCACGAGACCATCGATCGGATTACCGGTGTCGTGCACGTGAAGAATCTCGTAAAACACGGCCTCCGGGGTGCGGAACCAGGTGTGGCGGATCTCGCCCGCGAGTGCCTGGTAGTGCCGGAGAGCAAGGAGCTGGGTGAGCTGTTGCGTGATTTCCAGCAAGAGCGCCAACAGTTGGCGATTGTCGTGGACGAGTACGGCGGCACCTCGGGGTTGGTGACCCTCGAGGATATCCTGGAGGAGATCGTCGGCGAGATCCAGGATGAGCTCGATCCCAGAGAACCGCCCGATTGCCAGGAGTTGAGCCCGGGGGTTTACAGATTGCAAGGCCGAGCGCCCCTCGAGGTGCTCGAGGAAGTATTCGGAATCGAGGTCGCGGAGGACGATATGGACACCGTCGGTGGGCTGGTGTTCGCCCGTCACGGTACGGTTCCGGCCGCCGGGACCGAGGTCGTGGACGAACCTCACGGCCTCCACTTCAACGTCGACGAAATGGATGAACGGCGGATAGTCAGCGTGACTGTTAGACGCGCCGATGAGCTGGGAGAGGGAACCGATGAATGAGTTCTCAATTCTCAGTTTTGAATTCTGCCTAAGCCCCGCGACAGCGTTCGGAAAGTGGGCGGGAATAGAGCATTGAGAATTAAGAATTGAGAATTGAGAATTGAGAATTGTCCTGGTGGTCGAGGAGTGGAGGAAAATCTCGGATGGTCAGCTCTGACCCACGTAGCGGATATGTTGCTTTGGTCGGCCGCCCGAACGCCGGTAAGAGCACCTTGCTCAACGCGTTGATCGGCGACAAGGTGGCCATTGTTTCCGACAAGCCACAGACCACCCGCAACCGCATCATCGGAATACTCAACGAAGAGCGGGGACAGGCGGTCTTCCTCGACCTGCCCGGGGTTCACAAACCGCTGCACCGGATGAACGCGCGCATGATGCAAGAGGTGCGCTCGGCGCTGGAGGAGGTGGACGTTATCCTCCACCTGGTGGACACGTCGATCTCCTGGGGGCGCGGTGAGGCGTACCTCTTCAACCTGCTCGAACCGGTGCGGCCGCCGGTGGTCGGGGTTCTCACAAAGATTGATCTCATGCGTGCCAAGCAGGATCTATTACCTCTCATCTCTCGCTACCAAGAGAGGCGACCGGAATCGCCGGTGGTGCCGATTTCCGCGCTCGAAGGTGACGGTCTCGGGGGACTTGCCGGCGAGGTATTCACCCTTCTGCCGGAGGGGCCGCCACTGTATCCACTCGATCTGGTGTCAACCCAGACCGAGCGTTTTTTCGTCGCCGAGGTCGTGCGTGAAAAGCTCCTCCACAAGACCCGCAACGAGTTGCCGTACACCACAGGGGTCGTGGTTGACCTCTTCGACGAGAGCGACAATCTCCTCCACCTCGAAGCCGTAATCTATGTCGAGCGCAAGAGCCAGAAGGGCATCGTCATCGGCAAGGGCGGAAGCATGATCCGGGCTGTCGGCCAGGAGGCTCGCGAAGAGCTCGAGCGTATTTTCGGGGCCAAGATCTACCTCGGGCTGCGGGTCAAGGTACACCCGCGATGGAGGGACGACCCGAAGGTGCTGCTGGAAATGGAACCGGGGAGGGTGGACCTCTCGGAGAGCCTCGGTGATCCGCCGGAGAATGAATCGTGAGAATTAGGAATGAGGAATTAGGAATTAGGAATGTCGCCCACCCACCCTCGAAGTACTGGGAAGGGGGGATGGTAATTCCTAATTTGCGATGTGTGGGTTGGTGAGTTGGTTGCGCTCGACACTATCGTCGTCTTTACTGCCGACGGGTGCCCTCACTGTGCGGCTCTGTGTGCGGACTTCGACAGGCGGGGGGTTGTCTACCGCGAAGTCAACCTCAGCCGCGAGCCTGACGAGATGAAGCGCGTACGTGATGTGAGCTGGGAGCACCGCCTGCCGGTGATCACCGATCACGAACGCGTCTCGATCGGTTTCCGCGGCGGTTCCTCCACCTTCGCCGAGCTCGGCCTGGAGTAAAGCCCGCGTCCGAGTCCGCACCCCTGCGACCTCGCACGCTGCGCGCCTGCGGCGCGCCGGCGGGCTGCAGCCGAGCAGAGCTGCAACCCCCACCTTTCATGGGATCGCGCCGATTCCGGACCTCTGGCCGCGTTTTCCTCCCTCCACTCGATCGGGACGATCACGAGATCTGTCCCTCCTCGCTCCAGTCGGAGAAACGCA
>JAOZUP010000192.1:0-6985 GCA_029938595.1 Thermoanaerobaculales bacterium
CATCTGACTACCCTTCGCCGCCCTCGCTACGAAACCCGGTGAGAAGACCGGGCTAGCGCAACCGGGATCGCTATCGCTATCGAAAACGACGGTGGAAAATCGGGCGTTCGATAGCGATTGCGATAGCGATACCGATAGCGATTATGGATTCCGGCACGGAAACGGAGACGGAGACGGGCTACAATACCGGCGCATCGGAGGTGTGCGTGAAAGCTCTGTACTTCGAAGAGCACGGTGGAACCGACAAGCTGCTCTACGGTGACCGGCCCGATCTTGATCCTGGGCCGGGTGAGGTCCGTGTGCGGCTCCGGGCTTCGGCTCTCAACCACCTAGATCTCTTCGTCCTCGGCGGCATACCAGGGGTGCCGATTGCTCTGCCCCACATTGGCGGTGCCGATGGTGCGGGCGTGGTGGAAAAGGTCGGCGACTCGGTTGAGGGCGTGGAGTTGGGTACGGAGGTTGTCTTCGACCCTGGGTTGTCCTGCGGACGGTGTGAGTACTGCCTCAGCGGTGAACAGAGCCTGTGTGTCCGATTTGGTGTGCTCGGCGAACACTCGGACGGCACTTTTGCCGAGGCGGTGGTAGTGGCGGCTGACTCTCTCGCTCCGCGCCCCTCCCACCTGTCATGGGACGAGGCAGCGGCCTTTGGGCTCACCTACCTGACCGCATGGCGCATGCTGATGAAGCGTGGCCGGCTGTCTCCCGGGGAAACGGTGCTCATCCACGGTATCGGAGGCGGGGTGTCGCTGGCGTGTCTGCAGCTGGCCAAGCTCACCGGGGCTCGGACGATTGTTACCTCGCGCTCAGAGGAGAAGCTCGCTCGAGCGGTCGAACTCGGCGCAGACGAGGTGCTTCCCGCCGGCGCCGAGGTGGCGCGTGGAGTACGCCGGCTGACCGGAAAACGCGGTGCGGATGTTGTCGTTGATTCGGTCGGAAAGGCCACTTGGATGCAGAGCCTGAAGGCGGCGGCCAAGGGAGGGCGTATCGTCACATGCGGCGCCACCTCGGGGCCTGATCCGGCGGAGGAGATCCGTCTGATTTTTTGGAACCAGCTCAGCATTCTCGGCTCGACCATGGGTTCTCGCGAAGATTGGCGGCGGCTGGTCGCTGCGGTTGACGCCCACCGGCTGCGTCCGGTCATCGACCGGGTGCTCCCCCTGTCCGAAGGCCGCGTAGCCTACGAGCGACTGGAGCGCGCGGAGCAATTTGGTAAGATCGTGCTGTCCAACGATGGATGATCAACGCCCGATCACGACCCGTTTACCAAAGATCTCCGACGCGGAAACAATGCAGTCTGAAGGCATCGTCAACACCAAGGGTACGCCCGTGCACGAGGGGCTCGTGCCGAGGATCCTGACCCGCCCCGAACACAAGCTGTCGAGGAAAGACCTTTCGCCGGAGGCGATCAAGGTTCTCTACAGATTGCATCGGTCCGGATATGCCGGCTACCTGGTGGGGGGCAGCGTGCGCGATCTCCTGCTTGGAAGGCGTCCAAAGGACTTCGATGTCGCCACCAATGCGCGCCCGCAGGAAATTCGGCGCCTGTTCCGGAACTCTCGAGTCATCGGCCGCAGGTTCCGTCTCGTGCACGTGTTCTTCAAAGGTGAAATTGTCGAAGTGGCAACCTTCAGGGCCAGTCCAGAGCCTCCTGAAACCCCCGATGACTGGGAAGAGGCGGAGGAGGAGGCCGCGGAGGAGGAGGCCGTTCCCAATCCGCCGCAGCCCCGCATCGAGGAGGACGTCTACGGGACGCCGGCCGAAGATGCGCGTCGCCGCGATTTCACGATCAACGCGCTGTTTTACAATATCGCCGATTTTTCGATCATCGACCACGTCGGTGGTATCGAGGATCTCGAGCGTGGCGTGATCCGGACAATCGGCGATCCCAATGAGCGCTTCGAGGAGGATCCGGTTCGCATGATGCGCGCGCTCGAGTACGCGGCACGCCTCGACTTCGAAATCGACCCGCACACGACCGAGGCCATCGATCGCCAGAAGGCGTTGATTTCGGAAGCTTCGACCCCACGGCTCACCTACGAGCTTCTCGAGTGCCTTCGATCAGGAAAGGCGGCAGCGATCCATAGAGCCTGGCGGAAGGCCGGAGTGTTCTCGCGCGCCTACCAGGATCTGCCGATCGACACTGATGAGAGTGTCCGCGTGCTGGAGATGGTGGATGCGGGGGTCGCCGCCGGCAGGCAGTTTTCCGATCCGAGCCTCATAGGTGGTTTCTTCCTTCCCAGGTTCCTTGTTTTGGCGGAAGAGGAGACCGATGAGAAGGGGCGGGTCAACAACGTACGGGTTCTCGAACGTTTGCGGGAAATACTGGATCCGGCCGCGGCGAGCATGCACTTGTCCAATCAGACCGTGCACCTGATACACCAGGGGTTGTTCGCCGTCACCAAGATGCGGCACCCGCCGGAGCGTGGGCGGCAGGTCTTGAAGCTCGCACGGCAGGGCTACTTTCCGATCGCGTGGGAATTCTTCGTTTTCGCCGCCGCGCTCGGCTACATTACGCCCGAAGCTCACCAAGGTTGGAAACGCGCTCTGCGCAAGGTAGGGAAGCAGGAGCACATCGATCAGCCGCGGGACTCCGCCCAGGAACGGCCGCGCCCCCGCCCTCGTCGGCGCCCGAGGAGGCGGCGGCAGTGAAAGTGCTCTCTCGGCAGGCGCGGCATGGTAGGTGACCGGGCCGGGGCGGCGCGACGGGTCGAGGAGTTGCGAGGTTTGGTGCGGAGTCACGACTACCGCTATTACATCCTCGCCGATCCGGCAATTTCCGACTTCGAGTACGACCAGCTCTTCGGCGAGCTCGTGGAGCTCGAGCAACGATTCCCGGAGCTGCAGAGCCCGTCGTCTCCGACCCAGAGGGTGGCGGGGGAGCCGCTCGAAGGTCTCGAACAGGTGCAGCACGCAATCCCCATGCTCTCCCTCGACAACAGCTACTCTAAGGATGAACTTCATACATGGTTCGAACGGGTGAGCCGGGAGCTGGGACGCGAGCCGGAGGGACTTGCCGCCGAGCTCAAGATTGACGGGGCGTCGATTTCTCTCATCTACGTGGACGGCAGGCTCGATCGAGCGGTGACCCGCGGCGACGGATTGGTGGGTGACGACGTCACCGCCAATGCCCGAACCATTCGCCAGTTGCCGCTCATCGTCGAGGGCCTGCCGCCTACGGTGGAGATCAGGGGTGAGGTGTACCTTGCACGGTCCGTTTTCGACGAGCTCAACCGTCAACGGCGAGCCGCGAGCGAGCGGGAGTTCGCGAACCCACGCAACGCCGCCGCCGGTGCCATCAGGCTCCTCGATCCGCGGGAGGCGTCGCGGAGGCGCCTCGGTGTCTGGTGTTACCAGCTGGCGCGCGCGGACGGCCACGAAGAGGACAGCCACGTAGCGGCTCTCGAAATGTTACGCGGCCTCGGGTTTCCGGTCAGCCCGGGTCTCGAACTCTGCCCTGGAATTACCGAGGTTGAGGCCTACATTGAAGGCTGGGAGGAGAAGCGGCGGGACCTCGACTACGATACCGACGGCATCGTTATCAAACTCGACAGCGCTTCAGAACGAGCAGCCGTCGGCACGACTGCACGATCGGTACGGTGGGCGGTGGCCTTCAAGTTCCCGCCCGAGGGACGCACGACCAGGCTCACGGACATAGTGATCCAGGTTGGACGAACCGGGGTTCTGACCCCGGTTGCCATCCTCGAACCGGTCACGATCTCCGGATCCACAGTATCCCGAGCCACCCTCCACAACTTCGACGAGGTGGCGCGCCTCGACGTGCGAATCGGTGACACGGTGTGGGTCACCAAGGGCGGTGAGGTAATCCCCAAGGTGGTGGGGGTTGTCACCACGAAGCGTCCCGAGGACGCCGAACCGGTGATCGCGCCGGGGGTGTGCCCGGTCTGTGAAACTCCGGTCGAGCGCGAGCCTGAGGAGGTTGCGCTTCGCTGCCCCAACCCCGCATGTCCGGCCGTGGTGGCAGCCCGTCTTCGCCACTTCGTCTCGCGCGGCGCGATGGAGATCGACGGTCTCGGCGATCGTTTGCTGGCGCAGCTGGTCGATGCCGGAATGGTGACCGACGAGGCGTCGCTGTGGGATCTCGATATTGATGTCGTTGCGGAGCTGCCAGGTTGGGGTGAAACATCGGCGACCAATCTTCATCGTGAGCTTGACGAGGCACGCACGCGACCTCTCCACCGGCTCCTCTTTGCGCTCGGGATCCCGCATGTTGGCGAACGGGCGGCACGGTTGTTGGCCCAGCGATTCGGCAGCCTGGAAGAGCTGGCCTCGGCAGACCCGGCGACGTTGGAGGAGATCGACGGGGTCGGACCGGTCATTGCCAATTCGGTGGTTGGATGGTCTGCCGATGCCGGGCACCAGAGTACGATGAGACGCCTGGTCGAACGGGGAATCGATCCCCGCCAGAAACCGGCGGGTGAGAGCGCCGAGGCGCCCCTCGCAGGTCAGACCTTTGTCCTTACCGGCAGCCTGAGCCGGCCCCGCCGCGAGCTCAAGGAAGAGCTGGAAAGTCTCGGAGCGACGGTGTCGGCCTCGGTGTCGCAAAAAACCTCCTGTCTGGTAGCTGGAGAGAGCCCGGGCAGCAAACTCGCCAAGGCGCGCGAGCTCGGAGTCGAGGTCCTCGACGAAGCGGGATTGAAGCGGTTGCTCAGGTCGGTTGGGAGCCAATAGATGACGGCAGTAATTTTTCTCGTGGACGATGACGACGGCTCCCGCGACGCGATGAAGCGGACCCTGGAGCGCGTTGGATACACCATGCACACCTTCCCTACCGCCGAGGAGGCGCTCGAGCGATTGCGCGAGGGTGAGCCCGTGGATGCGATCGTTTCTGACGTCAGGATGCCGGGGATGGACGGCTACGAGTTCCTGCGTGCGGTTCGTGCCGAGCATCCGCAGTTGCCGTTTCTGCTGGTGACCGCCTACGCCGATGTCGAGGACGCGGTATCGGCGCTGCAGGAGGGGGCCGACGATTACATGATCAAACCGGTCAAGATGCAGGAGCTGCGGCAGCGGGTGCAGCTCCAGCTGGAGCGTCGAGTGCTGTCGGACGAGAACCGACGCCTCCACCAGCGGCTGGAGAAGAGCTTCGGGTTCGAGGGAATCGTTGGTCGATCACGGGGCATGGAGGAGCTGCTCGATCGCCTGCGGGTGGTTGCGCCGACCCGCTCGACGGTACTCATCGTCGGCGAATCCGGGACCGGAAAGGAGCTCGTTGCCAACGCGCTGCATCAGAACTCACCCCGTGAGCGGGGCCCGTTTGTGGCCATCAACTGCGGTGCGATTCCCGGCGAGATTCTCGAGTCCGAGCTCTTCGGCCACGAGAAGGGTGCGTTTACCGGCGCCCATCAGCGGCGCATCGGTCTCATCGAACGGGCAGCTGGCGGCACCCTTTTCCTTGATGAGATCTCTGAGCTCTCACCCGATCTCCAGGTCAAGCTGTTGCGGGTGTTGGAGGATCGCCGCATCATGCGCGTGGGCGGCACTTCACAGATTGCTGTCGACTTCCGTCTCGTCGCAGCCACCAACCGCATCCTTTCCGAGTGGGTGGAAAGTGGCCGTTTCCGGCAGGACCTCTATTACCGCCTCAAGGTAGTTACGCTCGAGATCCCGCCGCTGCGGGAACGGCGGGAAGACATTTCTCTCTTCGTCCAACACTTTCTCGAGCTCATTAACCGGGAGCTCGATCGCAACGTGCACGGTGTTCACCCCGCGGTTCTGTCGGCCCTCACGCGTCAGCCGTGGCCGGGAAACGTGCGCGAGCTCCGCAACCTCATCGAGTCCATGGTGCTCTTCGCCGGGACCGATGAGATCACTTTCGAGGATCTGCCGGCCGAGTACCGAATGCCAACCGAATCGTCTCCGGCTGAGGCGTCCGCAGACTGGCGGCTGCGTCCGATGGCCGAGATCGAGCGCGAGGCTATCCTGAGGACTGTCGAGCACACGGGAGGCCATCGCGGGCGCGCCGCCGATCTCCTCGAGATCGGGCTCCGAACCTTGCAGCGCAAACTCAAGGAGTACGGCGAAATCGCACCGAGGACCGACGGCGACGAAGAAAATTAGGAATTAGGACTTAGGAATGCCGGCCCGCTAACCCGGGATGGGCGCGTTCACCGGAGGTGCCACTTTTCCCCGCCGCCCATTAGGGGCGCTTTACTGCATCGGCGACACAGGTGCCACTCTTCGCATTGTTTGCCCGAGAGAGGTTTCTGAACAGGGGAGCGACGAATTCAAACAATGCGAAGGGTGGCACCCCCCTCGCCGCCAATTAGAGGCGCTTTGCCGCGTCGACGGCAGACAATGTCAAGGGTGGCTCCTCTCGCGGCAGCTCCTCGTCGGAGCACGGGCACGGACGGGGCGACGATCGCGATCGCTATCGGAGTCGCTATCGCTATCGAAAAAGACGGCGCCGATTCGAGGATTCGATACCGATAGCGATTGCGAAAGCGATAGCGATGGCGAGAATCGGCATAGAGACAGGTACCCGAAGCACAGTGATAAACTGAAACGTATCGAAGGGAGTCCGCGATGGAAATACCCGGCAAGGTCTCTGTCTACTGTCCTCTGATCGATGCGAAAGGGACCGCTGCGACGCTGGTGTCCATCTCTCCGGAGGGCTACTACCAGGTCGAGGTCCCCATCAAGGGCGGGACCCATGTCATGTTTCTGCCGGTAGCTCACACGGCCCTCTACTTCAGCGAGCCCGAGCCGGAGCGCGAGGAGGGATTCGAGGTCGAGCGTTAACTGCGAATAAAACCCACCACTCCGACTGTTACAGATGCGTGGCACAAAATGGTGGGAATCCTCTGGGCGGTGGGTGGATCGAGGTGCTCGACCGGCTCGGCGAGGCGGTCATCGTCCTCGATGACAAACGTACCTTGATCCATGCGAACGCCGTTGCGCGGCGGCTGCTGGGGTATGACGACAGTCAATCGTTGGGCGGGCGGTGTCGATTAACCACGCGGGGTGT
>JAOZUP010000192.1:6995-7503 GCA_029938595.1 Thermoanaerobaculales bacterium
CTGCGAGAACGCGTGTCCGCTGACCTTCGCCCTGGAGGCTGGACTCGATCGGGTAGAGGATTTTGGCACGGTCTATCTCACGAAAGACGGGCGTAAGGTGTCACTCGACGTGACGGTCGTTCCATTGCGGGCCGAAAATGGAGATTTTCGGGGTGCGGTGGAAATTCTCCGCCCCACAGCGCCCAGACCAGGCTTCTTCATGGCCGGGTCGTCTGCCGCGTCCGAGGCGCTGCGTGTGCGCGTGGAAACCCTCGCCCGGGGTCGTGCGGACGTGCTGATCGTGGGCGAAGAACCTGCCTGCCGTGACACGGCTCGCGCGATTCACGGCTATTCCGGTGTGCCCGAGGAGCTTTTTCACAGATGGACCGGCTGCTGGGACGATGTCAACCCGTGGCCGCCGGGTACGGTGTATGCGTTCGGAGATCGCGCCCATTCGCTCCTCCGCGCCCAACTCCCGGAGGGCTGGCGGATCGTCGTGGGTGCGTCCGGCGCCGATGAGATCGAGGCC
>JAOZUP010000193.1 GCA_029938595.1 Thermoanaerobaculales bacterium
CTTCCTCGTGTCCCGTGAGGAATTCCTTGTAGGCTTTCTTGTCGTCGGTGCCGACACCCTCTTTGTCGAGGATTTCGGCGAGCTTTTCCTTGGCGAGGATGGCCTGGTCCATGAGGAGGTGGGCGCCGAAAACCGTGCCCACCATGTCGAGCAGCGGCGGTGCGTTGAGCAGGATGAGCTGGACGGCGTCCGGCCGCTTGGTGAGTTCTTTGGAGATCGTCTCGATCTGCTTCAGCGCAGCGGCCAGCATCCACGCCGGCTCCATCATCTCGGGATCGCCGCGGAGCTTCTTGAAGGTCTTCTCGGCCATGCCGAGGAGCTCGCGGATGGTGGCGCCATTGTTCATCGGCAGCTTGCGGGCCACAAAGTCGAGCGCCTGGATGCCGTTGGTGCCCTCGTAGATGCAGGCGATCTCGACGTCGCGCATGAACTGCTCGGCCGGATAGTCCGAGGTGTAGCCGTAGCCGCCGTGGACCTGCAGGCACCAGTGGGTGACCTGCATGCCCCACTCCGAGCACCACGCCTTGCAAATGGGGGTCAGCATCTCGACGTAGTTATGGTAGCGCTCGCTCTCCTCGCCCTCGGTGAGGTGCGACATGTCGAGATAGAACGAGGTCTGCAGGAGGATCGCCCGCATGGCCTCGGTGTAGGCCTTGGAGCTGAGGAGCATCCGGCGCACGTCGGGGTGCTCGATGATCGGGACCTGGGGTGCCTCGGGGTTTTTGAGCTCCTTCCAGCTCCGGCTCTGCAGCCGTTCGTGGGCATAGGAGAGCGCCTGCTGGTGGGCGGCGCCGGCGGCGGACGAGCCCTGAAGCCCGACGTCGATCCGCGCCGGGTTCATGAGGTGGAACATGAGCTTCATGCCCTGCTGCTCCTCGCCGAGGAGGAAGCCCTGGCAGCCATCGTTCTGACCGAAGACGAGGGTGCAGGTGGGTGATCCGTGGATGCCCATCTTCTCCTCGATGTTGTTGGTGTAGATGTCGTTGGTCTCGCCGAGGGTGCCGTCGGGGTTGACCCGAACCTTGGGCACGATGAACAGTGACAGTCCTTTGGTGCCGACCGGCGCCTCCGGGGTGCGGGCGAGGAGCAGGTGGATGATGTTGTCGGTGAGGTCGTGGTCGCCGCCGGTGATGAAAATCTTCTCGCCCGAGATGGCGTAGCTGCCGTCGTCCTGCTTGACCGCCTTGGTCGTGGAGGCGCCGACGTCGGAACCCGCCTGCGCCTCGGTGAGGCACATCGTGCCGGTCCACTCTCCCGAGTAGAGCTTCTCGACAAACAGGGCCTTGTGCTCGTCGGTGCCGAAGCCCTCGATCATCGCCCCCGCGCCGCGGGTCAGCATGAGGGTCAGCGACAGCGACACGTTCGAACCGTTGAAGAATTCGTTGACCGCCGTCCCGACCGTCTCGGGCAGACCCATGCCGCCAAACTCCGGGTCCGCGAGGAGGCCGATCCATCCCCCTTCGCAGATGGTCTGGTAGACGGGTTTGAAGGACTCCGGCAGAGTCACTTTGCCGTCGGCGAATTGGGCGCCGATCCGGTCTCCGTCCTCATTGCACGGTCCCATCTGTTCCTTGGCGATCTTGAGCCCTTCATCGAGAACCATCTCGACGTTTTCGGCATCCCAATCGGCGTATTTCTCCGCCTCGAGCAGCTTGCCGAGCCTGAGCCATTCGAAGAGCTGGAACTTGATATCGCGCGAATCTACCTTGTAATCCACGACCGGCCTCCTTGGAAGAGAGAACTCAAGAACTGAAGATGAATGAACACTCATTCATTCTCTCCGAACTGCGGCAAGAAATCAAGACAATTTTGCCAAGGTGCGGCATTTCGTCGGCTTAGCCGACGAAATCAGTTAAGAGTTAAGAGTTTAGAGTTGAGAGTGATGAGATTTTCGTGTGAAATTTAGCATCTCAGGGGGAAAGAAGGGATGAACTCTTAACTCTCAACTCTCAACTCTTATCTTGGGTTTGAAAGGGGTTCGGATAAAAAAGCCGGCGTTTCCGCCGGCTCTGAGGATTAGATTATTAGCGTCGTGTCAGCGTCGTCCGCGGTTGTCCCGGCCTCCGCCGCCGGGTCGCCCGCCGCGCCGGTTGTCGCGCGGTGGACGGGTGTCGCGTTCCGGGATCTCCTCGCCGCGGGCGCGCGCCTCGTCTTCGAGGATGACCCGTCGTGACAGCTTGATGCGGTCGTTGGCGTCGATGTCGATGATCCGGACCCGAAGCTCGTCACCCTCCGACAATACGTCGCGGATATCTGGAATGCGCTCCAACGCGAGCTCGGAGATGTGAACCAGACCGTCGCGGCCGGGCAGGATCTCGACGAAGGCGCCGTACGGCTCGATGCGACGCGCGACACCGTCGAATTCCTCGCCGATCTCGGGCTGGCGGGTGAGGCTTTCGACCATGTGAACAGCCTTTTTCGCCGCTTCCCGGTCGGAGGTCGCGATCTGCACCGTGCCGTCATCCTCGACGTTGATCTTGGCGCCGGTGGTGTCGACGATGTGGCGGATCATCTTGCCTCCGGGGCCGATCACGTTGCGGATCTGATCGACGGCGATCTTGATCTGAATGATCCGCGGCGCGTACTCCGAGATGTCGGAGCGCCCCTCGGATATGGCGGACTCCATGATGTCGATGAGCTGCAGGCGTCCGACGCGGGCCTGCTCCATTGCCTGCTCGAGGATTTCCCGGGGGAGGCCCTCGACCTTGATGTCCATCTGCAGGGCGGTGATGCCCTTGGCCGTGCCGGAGACCTTGAAGTCCATGTCGCCGTAATGGTCCTCTTGACCGGCGATGTCGGTCAGGACGGCGTGCTGATCTCCTTCAGACACCAGGCCCATGGCGATACCGGCGACGGTACTCTTTAGCGGAGCGCCGGCGTCCATCATCGACAACGAGCCGCCGCACACCGAGGCCATGGACGACGATCCGTTGGACTCGATGATGTCCGAGACCACTCGCATGGTGTATGGAAACTCCTCGGCATCGGGTAGCACGGGGATCAATGAACGTCGCGCGAGGGCGCCGTGTCCGATTTCGCGCCGGCCGGCACCGCGAAGAAAGCGCGCCTCACCGACCGAGAATGGTGGGAAATTGTAATGCAGCATAAACGTCTGGCGCGAGTCGCCAAGGTAGGACTCGATGAGCTGCGAGTCGTCTGATGTCCCGAGCGTACAGGTGACGATGGCCTGGGTTTCGCCGCGGGTGAAGAGGGCCGAGCCGTGGGCCCGCGGAAGGATGCCGACCTCACACGTGACCTTGCGGATCTCGTCAAATGCACGGCCGTCGAGTCGCTCGCGCTTGTCGAGGATGGTCTCGCGGGTGATCGCCTTGACCATCGAACGGTAGATGCTCTTGACCCACGGGGTCTTCTCGTCGGCCTCATCCTCTGATAGCTCGGCCAGAACCTTGGTGCGCACGGCCTTCACGGCGTCCTGCTGCTCGAACTTGCCGCGGACGTGGAGCGCGTCGCGGAGCTCATCGCTCCAGCGATCTCGAATTGCGTTGGCGAAGTCGGCCGGCCAGGGGTCGGAGGGGGACGTGAAGTCCTTTTTGACCACCCCGGCTTCGGCGACGATCTCGCGCTGCAGGGTAATGATCTTCTTGATCTCCCTGTGAGCGAGGTCGAGGGCGTCGAGGATGATTGACTCCGAAAGCTCGGAGGCGCCGCATTCCACCATCGCCAGCGCGTCTTCGGTCCCAGCGACCACCAGGTCAAGCTCGCTGTCGGCCTGCTGCTCGTTGGTCGGGAAGACTACCAGCTGGCCGTCCACGTGGCCGACCCGCACGCCGGCCAGGGCGGCGTCGAATGGGATCTCAGCGGCGAGAAGAAGTGCCAGCGAGGCGCCGGAGATGCAGTAGACATCGGGGCTGAAATCGTCGTCGGCGGACAGCACCCAGCCGATGACCTGGGTCTCGCGGCGCCAGCCGTCTGGAAACAGCGGTCGCAGCCCGCGGTCGACCACCCGGCAAGTGAGTGTCTCGCGCTCGGTCGGGCGCCCCTCGCGTTTGAAGAACCCGCCCGGGATGTTGCCTCCCGCGTAGGTGTTTTCGCGGTAATCCACGGTCAGGGGCAGAAAGTCCACGCCGGGCCGGGGGTCGGGACTGGCGCAGGCAGTCACCAGAACCATGGTGTCGCCCATGCGGACCACGGTCGAGCCGCCGGCCTGCTTGGCGATCTTGCCGGTTTCGAACGTTAGGGTCTTTCCGTCAATCTCGACGGACTTCGTAATCTCTTTCATTCGGTATTCCAATCTTCAGGCGTGCGTTGCCCAAACTCGTCCCGACCCCCGACGGCGGCCGTGGGAGGGTGGGAAGTGCATGTGCCTGGTAGTGCTCAGCTTCAGCCTCGGAGCCCCAACTGTTCCACGAGCTGGCGATAGCGGGTGATGTCCTTCGCCTTGAGATAGTCGAGGAGACGGCGGCGCCGACCGACCAATCGCAACAGGCCACGACGGGAGTGAAAGTCCTTTTTTTGAACCTTGAAATGCTCCGTCAAGAACTGAATGCGGCGGGTCAGCAGCGCAATCTGCACCTCCGGCGACCCGGTGTCGGTCGGATGGGTGCGGAACTCGTCGATGATTGTTGTTTTTTGGGCGTCAAAGTGACTCATGTATTCTCCACTTTCCTCCGGTGGCGAGGAGGAGTAGGTACGTTAACAGGAAGCGGCTATTCTCGCAACACTTGGCTCAGGTCTTCCGGCGTGGTGCCTGTGTCAAAACGGTTTCGATGACCATCGACGGGGCGATATTGATGGTTCGGCCTCGAGCGAGCACCGCCCGTACCGAACCGATTCCCAACAACCGGTTTTCGGCGCCTCGGACCACCACCTTGGACTCAGTCTGTAGCCCCTCGATGCCGGGCTTGAAGACGACGACATCCTGGCCGTGAATAAAGCGCTCGGCCGCGCTCGAGTTGAGGTCGATCTCGGGAAACGGCAGGGCGATGTTTTCCAGTGGTATCCAGTGGTCGCCACCGGTGATCATCTCGGGATCCTTGACGGCCTGCAGCGTCTCTTGATCGAGGGCCTCGTCGGTCGTATAGGGTCCGATTGCTTGGCGGTGAAGGTGATGGAGGTGGCCGCCACACCCGAGGTCGACACCGATGTCATGCGCCAGCGATCGCACATAAAAACCGGTAGAGGTCGTCGCAACCAGGGACAGGATCTCGGGACTCTCTGCCCCCAGGGCCAACTGATGGACGGTGACGGTCCTGGGCTCAAGAATTACCTTTTCACCCCTGCGCGCGAGTTCGTAGAGCTTCTTTCCGGCGATCTTCTTCGCGGAGTACGGGGGGGGGACCTGTTGGATCTCGCCAGCGAATCGGGCTTCGAGGCGGTCGAGCATTTGCCGTTCGAGCTCGGGAACCTCGCCACGCGGATCCTGGTCTTCGCCCTCGGCATCATAGGTTGTGGTCGCCCTTCCCAGTTGGATTTCGCCTTGGTAGGTTTTTTCCCATTGGAGCAGGTATTGCTGCAACCGCGTCGCTTGTCCCACGCACAATAGGAGAAGACCCTCGGCCATGGGATCCAAGGTGCCGGTGTGGCCGATGCGACGTTCGTTGAGGGCCTTTCGGGCCATGTCGACGACATCGTGAGAGGTTGGGCCGGCCTTCTTGAACACCGGTAATAAACCATGGATGCGTGATGGACGGCGACGGCTCATGTTCCGCTTCCGAGAGCATCGGCAAGGGCCGTGGTCACCGCACGCTCGGCATCGGCGAGGTGGCCGGTGATTGTGCAGCCCGCTGCATTGCGGTGGCCTCCGCCGCCGAAGCCGGCCGCGACAGTTCGGACGTCGAAGTCTCCTCGGGAACGGAAGCTCACCTTGACGGTGCCGGGCTCAGGCTGTTTCAGAAAGACGACTGCCTCCACTCCGGCGATGGAACGGGGGATGTTGACGATCTCCTCCGTATCCTCCGGCCCGGCATGGGAGCGGCGAAAGGCCTCCTCATCTGCTGTGATCACGGCCAGCCGGCCGTTGCATTCGATGCGAAGGCTCCCCAGGACCTCTCCGAGGAGGCGGACCGAGGCTTCGCTGCGGTTGCCGTGAACCAACTCTGCCACCATCGTCGGATCCGCCCCGCAGTCCACCATCTCGGCAGCCGCGCGAAAAGCGCGCTCGGTGGCGTTGGAGTACTTGAAGTCACCGGTGTCGGTGGAGAGGGCCGCGTAGAGGTTTGTAGCGGCGGCCGGCGTCGGGACGATGCCGATTTCACCGTACATTTGCCATACCATCTCGCCGACCGCCGGTGAGGTTTCGTCGAGGAAGTTCACGACGCCGTAGGCGGGGTTTGCGGGGTGGTGGTCGATATTGAGGATCGGCAGGCGGGTGAGGCCCTCGAAGCCCGTCCGATCAAGCCCGGGGCACTCTACCGTAATCACAAGGTCGAAGTCATCGGGAAAGTCTTCCGGAAGAGTGCTGGTAACGACGATGCGGTCGGCGCCGGGCAGCAACGTGAGATTTGCCGGTGTGGGGTCGCGGTTGACGATCACTGTCTTGACGCCGAGCCGGTCGGCGAGCTCGGCCAGTGCCAACTCCGATCCGATAGCATCCCCATCAGGGTTGCGATGGCAGGTCAAGAGTGTCCGGTATGAGCCCTTGAAGCGTTTGACAGCATCTTGTGGATCGGTACTGGCGATGGTCACGAGTCCTCCTTCGAGTCATTGCCGTCGATTTCGGTCTGAGGAAGCATGCCGTTTTCGGAGAGGCGATCGAAGAGGCGTTCCATGCGATCCCCGTACTCGAAGGAGGTGTCGCGGAGGAACTCTAGGCTTGGAACGACCCGCAGCCGCATTTTCTGTCCGAGCTGCCGGCGCAAGAAGGCCGCCGCGGCGGAAAAGCCGTCACCGGCTTCCCGCTCTCGCTCCTCGTCGCCGATCACCGAGAAGTACACCCTGGCTTTCGATCTGTCTGCGGACAATCTGACCAGGGAAACCGTCACGTCGGTCAACCGCGGGTCGTTGACCTCCAAGCGGAGCAACTCCGACATCACGGACCGGATCTCGCCCTCGAGACGCGTATTCCGTTCGAATGACTTTTCCTGCACATCTCCTCCGAAGTCAGATCTGGACGATCTCGATCTCCCAGCTCAGGACGTGACCGCTCCAGTTGCGATCGATCGTCCCTTCGACGCGGCGCAGGCGTGCTTCGATGTCCAGTGAGCTGGTGGAGAGGGCGCAGATCGCGAGCCGTGACCTTTGCTGCAAATCCTGATGGCCGGCCTCGATCACCAGCACCTGGTGGCGGTTCCTGATTTTTTCGACCAAACTCCGGACTGGACCGCGTTTGGCCTTCAAGCTGCGAGCCTCTGGAACGTGGAGCTCCAGGTGGGCAACGCCGACGTAGGTTTCTCCGCTCAGCCTCTGTTTCTTGGACATCATCTCAGCCCAGTCTTTAGATCACAACTCGGGTGCGATTTCCACCATCTTGAAGGCCTCGATGATGTCACCTTCCTTGATGTCCTGATAGCGGTCGAGGCCGATGCC
>JAOZUP010000194.1 GCA_029938595.1 Thermoanaerobaculales bacterium
AGCGGCAAAAATGTCGAGCGAGGTGATTTCCGTCGAGATCGCGCGGCAGCTTCATCCAACGGCGAGCATTTCGTCACGAATGAGACGAATGCGAACGGTTTTCGGGGTTTCGCTGTCGAAGAAGTATGCGCTGACCGCCTCCTGGACGTTGGTGCGCAGCTCCTCCCATGTGTCTCCCTGGGTGACGATGGGCTGGGTCAGACATTCGGCAACGTACCCCCTGTCCACCTCCTGGGTCACCTCGAATACGACTTCGGCATTCATGCTGCAAGTCTACCACCCGGGAGCCGGACATGCTGAACAAGATCATCGAATGGTCCCTCCGCAACCAGTTCATGGTCGTGATCGGCCTGCTGTTTGCCGTTCTCGGCGGCGTCGTCGCCATGAGGTCCATGCGCCTCGACGCCATTCCCGATCTCTCCGATGTCCAGGTCATCATCTACACCGAGTACGGCGGCCAGGCGCCGCAGGTGGTCGAGGACCAGATCACCTATCCGGTTGCGTCGAAAATGCTTTCGGTGCCTTTCGCCAAAGTGGTCCGTGGCTACTCGTTCTTCGGATTTTCTTTCGTTTACGTGATCTTCGAGGACGGGACCGACCTCTACTGGGCCCGCTCGCGGGTGCTGGAATACCTCAACGGCATGGCGGGTCAGCTCCCCGATGGGGTGGCGCCGCAGCTCGGACCGGACGCGACGGGTGTCGGCTGGGCCTTCATGTACGTGCTCAACTCACCGCAGCGGTCGCTCGCTGATCTGCGTTCCTACCAGGACTGGTACCTCAAATACGGCTTGATGTCGGTGGAGGGGGTCTCCGAGGTGGCCTCTCTCGGCGGCTTCGTCCGCCAGTACCAGATCGAGGTCGACCCTGTGCGGATGCGCGCGTACGACGTCTCGCTGACCAAGATCAAGACGGCCGTCCAACGCTCCAACAATGACGTCGGCGGTCGCCTGGTCGAGATGGGCGAACGCGAGTACATGGTCCGCGGACTGGGCTACGTGAAGGAGATCAAGGATCTCGAGCAGATCCCGCTCGGCGTCGGCCCTGGCGGCACGCCGATCCTCCTCAAGGACGTCGCCAACATCACCATCGGACCGGAGATCCGCCGCGGGCTCGCAGACTGGAACGGTGAAGGCGAGACCGTCGCCGGCATCGTGGTCGTACGTTCCGGCGCCGACACGCTGTCGACCATCGCCCGGGTCAAGGAGCGGCTGGCCGAGCTCAAGCAGGGGCTGCCCGATGACGTCGAGATCTCCGTCGCCTACGACCGCACCGAACTGATCCACAACGCCGTCGAGACCCTGACCGACACCCTGATCGAGGAGGCGATCATCGTCGCCCTGGTGTGCATCATCTTCCTCTTCCACTTTCGCTCCGCCTTCGTGGCCATTGTCTCGATCCCGGTGTCGATTCTGCTTGCTTTTATCGCCATGCGCATGCAGGGGCTGGGGGCGAACATCATGTCGCTGTCGGGAATCGCCATCTCGATCGGGGTGCTGGTGGACGCGGCCATCATCATGGTCGAAAACGCCCACAAGCACTACGAGGAGTGGAAGGGCGAGCGCTCCCACTTCGAGATCATCCTGCTCTCGGCGCAGGAGGTGGGGCCGACACTGTTTTTCTCTCTGCTGTTGATCACAGTCTCCTTCATGCCGGTCTTCACCCTGCAGGCGCAGGAGGGGCGGCTCTTCACGCCCTTGGCCTTCACCAAGACCTACTCGATCGCGATGGCCTCGATCGTCGCCGTAACCGTGATTCCGGTGCTGATGTTCTGGCTCGTTCGCGGCAACATCCGTCCGGAGAACAAGAACCCCATCTCACGCATCCTCCACTTTCTTTACACCCCGGTGTTGAACGCCGCCCTCAAGTGGCGTTGGCTGGTCGTGGTGCTGGCAATCGCCGCCATCGCCTCGGTGTGGATTCCGATGCAGCACATCGGTTCGGAGTTCATGCCGCCGCTGTGGGAGGGTGACCTTCTCTACATGCCGACGACCTTCCCCGGAATCTCGATCACCAAGGCACGCGAGCTGCTGCAACAAACCGACAAGATCATCAGGCAGTTCCCGGAGGTGGAGTCGGTGCTGGGCAAGATCGGCCGCGCCGAGACTGCCACCGATCCGGCGCCCCTGTCCATGATCGAGACCACCATCGTCCTCAAGGATCCGTCCGAGTGGCGGGAAGGGATGACCAAGGACAAGCTGATCGAGGAGCTCGACCGAGCGATCCAGTTCCCGGGCGTGACCAACGCCTGGACGATGCCGATCAAGACCCGCATCGACATGCTCTCGACCGGGATCAAGACCCCGGTCGGGATCAAGATCGCGGGGCCGGATCTTGCCGAGCTCGAACGCATCGGCAAACAGGTCGAGGCGGTGGTCAAACCGCTCGAGGGCACCCTGTCGGCCTACGCCGAGCGGGTGATGGGCGGCAACTATCTCGACTTCGACATCGACCGCGAGGCCGCGGCGCGCTTCGGCCTCACGGTGGGCGACGTCCAGGACGTCATCATGTCGGCCATCGGCGGGATGAACGTGAGCTGGACTGTGGAGGGGCTCGAACGCTACCCGATCAACATCCGCTACCCGCGGGAGCTGCGGGACAATGTCGAGGCGCTGGCCGACATTCTGGTCGTGGCGCCGACCGGAGCCCAGATCCCGTTGGCCCAGCTCGCCACCATCCGCATCCACCAGGGGCCGCCGGCGATCAAATCCGAGAACGCCCGACCCAATGCCTGGGTCTACGTCGACCTGCGCGGGATTGACGTCGGCAGCTGGGTGAAACGGGCCAGGAAGGTGGTCGCGGACGAGGTCGACCTGCCCGCCGGCTACACCATCTTCTGGTCTGGGCAGTACGAGTACATGCAGCGGGCCAAGGCGCGATTGCTGCTGATCGTACCGATCACCCTCTTCCTGGTCTTCCTCATCCTCTACATCAACACCAAGTCGTTGATCAAGACGGCGATTGTGCTGCTGGCGGTACCGTTCTCGGCAGTGGGCGCCATCTGGCTGCTCTACTTCCTCGGCTACAACTGGTCGATCGCGGTGTGGGTGGGTCTGATCGCCCTCGCCGGTCTCGACGCCGAGACCGGGGTGGTGATGCTGCTCTACCTGGATATCGCTTACGAGAATTGGAAGAGCAAGGGGCGGATGGCCACCTGGGCCGAGCTCGCCGAAGCGGTCGACCACGGCGCCGTCAAGCGCATTCGTCCCAAGATGATGACTGTCGCCACGACGTTCTTCGCGCTCCTTCCGATCTTGTGGGCAACCGGCACCGGCGCCGACGTCATGCGTCGCATCGCCGCGCCGATGGTAGGCGGCGTCGTGACTTCGTTCATCGGCGAGCTCATCGTCTACCCCGCGCTCTATTTCATCTGGCGCTCGCTCAAGCTGAAGAAGGGTCCGCTCTTCCCTAATGGAGGAGAGGCCGCGGAACCCGAACCTGCGAACGAGATGGCGTAAAGGAGGCTGCGTGAGCAACCATAACCACTCGAACGGAGGCGCCCATCACTGTGGCGGAGCCGCCCACAACGAACGTGCCGCGCCGGCAGCCGGGTCCTCCACGGCGACTGAATATACCTGCCCGATGCACCCCGATGTCCGCTCGTCGGGCGCCGGTCCGTGCCCAAAGTGCGGGATGGCGCTCGAACCGATGAGCCCGGTGGCCGTCGCCGAGATCGTCGAGTACACCTGCCCCATGCATCCGGAGATCGTGCGCGATGAGCCCGGGAGCTGCCCAATCTGCGGGATGGCGCTGGAGCCCCGCACGATCACCGTCGAGGAAGAGGAAAACGCCGAGCTCGTCGACATGAGCCGCAGGTTTTGGGTGAGCCTCGCGCTCACCATTCCGGTGTTTCTCATTGCTATGGCGGAGGTTATCCCGGGTGTCGAGGGCGTCGGTGGGATCTCCAAGCGAAGCCTCATCTTCATCCAGATCATCCTCGTGACCCCGGTTGTGCTGTGGGGAGGGTGGCCGTTCTTCGTCCGCGGTTGGCAATCGGTAGTTAACCGCTCGCTCAACATGTTCACCCTCATCGGCCTCGGCGTCTCTGTCGCCTACGCCTACAGCATGGTGGCGGCCCTGCTGCCGGGGATCTTCCCGGACTCGTTCCGCGATGAGGCGGGCATCGTCGCCGTCTACTTCGAGGCTGCGGCGGTCATCGTCACCCTGGTGCTGCTCGGCCAGGTCCTCGAGCTCAGAGCGCGGAGCCAAACCGGGGCCGCGATCAAGGCCCTCCTCGGCTTGGCGCCGAAGACCGCACGAAGGGTCAACGCCGACGGCAGCGAGGAGGACGTACCGCTTAACCTGGTAGAAGTCGGCGACAGCCTGCGGGTGCGTCCCGGTGAGAAGGTGCCGGTCGACGGAAGGGTCCTCGATGGAACGACCTCGGTCGACGAGGCCATGATCACCGGTGAGCCGCTGCCGGTTGCAAAGCGGGCGGGCGATACCGTGATCGGCGCCACGATCAACCGCACGGGCTCGGTGGTCATCCGCGCCGAGAAGGTCGGCGCCGACACCCTGCTGTCACAGATCGTGCAAATGGTCGCCGAGGCGCAACGCAGCCGGGCGCCGATTCAAAAGCTGGCCGACGTGGTTGCGGGGTACTTCGTGCCGGCGGTCATGGCGGTTTCCGCTCTGACCCTCATTGTCTGGGCCCTGTGGGGGCCTGATCCGAAAATGGCTCATGCGTTGATCAACGCGGTGGCGGTGCTCATCATCGCCTGCCCCTGTGCGCTGGGTCTCGCGACCCCGATGTCCATCATGGTGGCCACCGGCAAGGGCGCAACCATGGGCGTCCTGTTCAAGAACGCCGAGGCCATCGAGGTGATGCGCAAGGTCGACACCCTGGTCGTCGACAAGACCGGCACCCTCACCGAGGGCCGGCCGAGGTTGCAGGAGGTCCAGGCCACCGGCAGCCTCGACCAGGACGAAATGCTGCGTCTGGTGGCGAGCGTCGAGCGCGCGAGCGAGCACCCACTCGCGGAGGCAATCGTCGAGGGCGCCATCGAGCGCGGCCTCGAGCTCGAGAAGGCGACGGACTTCGAATCGGTCACCGGCAAGGGTGCGGTGGGACGCGCCGGCGGCCACATGATGGCGATCGGCAACCGAGCCCTGCTCGAGGAGCTGGGCATCGACCCGGGCTCGCTGGTGGATTCAGCCGAAGCCCTGCGAGCGGAGGGCCAGACGGCGATGTTCGTCGCCGTCGACGGCGCTCCCGCCGGGCTGGTTTCGGTTGCCGATCCGGTGAAGGCCTCAACGCCCGAGGCCATCGACGCCCTCCACAAGGAGGGCCTCCGGGTCGTGATGCTCACCGGCGACAGCCGTACAACCGCCGAGGCAGTGGCACGCCGCCTCGGAATCGACGACGTCATCGCCGAGGTGCTGCCGGATGAGAAAGCCGCAGCGGTCAAGAGGCTCCAGGCCGAGGGCGCCATCGTGGCCATGGCGGGTGACGGCATCAACGACGCGCCGGCCTTGGCCCAGGCCCAGGTCGGCATCGCCATGGGTACGGGGACCGATGTGGCGATGGAATCGGCGGGCATCACCCTGGTCAAGGGCGATCTGTTGGGCATCGTGCGCGCGCGGCGACTTTCGCGAGCCACCATGGCCAACATCAAGCAAAATCTGTTCTTCGCCTTCGCCTACAACTCGGTCGGAGTGCCGATCGCGGCCGGCGTGCTCTACCCGTTCTTCGGTCTGTTGCTATCGCCGATGATCGCCGCCGCCGCCATGAGCTTCAGCTCGGTGTCGGTGATCGTCAATGCGCTGCGCCTGCGGCAGGTTGAGATCTGACCACGCCCTCAAAGGAGAGATGAGAATGTTCGAGTTCTTGGCCTCGATGATGTCCTTGCCCAACATCCACCCCGTGGTTGTCCACTTCCCGGTCGCGCTGGTCTTTACCGCGCTCGCGGTGGAGGTGGCCTCACTGATCACGCGGCGCCAGGTGTGGCTCGAACGATCGGCGGCGTTGTTGTACGCGTTGGCCGCCGGCGCGGCCGGGGCGGCTTTTCTCGCGGGTCGGCAGGCGGCGGGAACGATAGGCGTCATTCCGGCGCGAGCCGAAGCAGTCCTGTCCAATCACGCCGATCTCGCCCTGTGGACTCTGGTGGTCCTCGGCATCGCGGCCGCCATTCGAGTTGCCGCAAGCATCGACGACCGCGGGCGTTCGGTGAGCCGGTTCAGCATTCTTCGGGCGACCGGCTTGCTGGTCCTGCTCATTGCCGTTGGTCTGATAACGCGGACGGCGGACCTCGGCGGATCGCTTGTCTACCGTTACGGCGTTGGGGTCAATGCGGCCGAGTCTGAACCGGCTGCCTCGTCGGCGCCGCAACCCGCGGCGGAAGAGGCGGTGTTGGACGTCGGGTCGCGACTCGTGAACGGTGAATACGGCGGTTTCGAGTGGCGTCCGTTGTCGGCCGACGTGGCGGCTTTTGGTGAGTTGATCTCACCAGCGCCGGGGAGCGAATTGGCTGCGGTGAGCGCGGTTGCGGGCCGGAGCGAAGGCGCCGGCCTGGAACTGGCGGTTGACGGCGCCTCGTTGCTCGTCCTACCGGGGACCTTCGGTGATGTCGTCGTCGAGGCAGAGGTCGATATAAGCCGCTTCGAGGGCACGGTCGGGATTGCCCACCATGTGGCTGCAGCCAATGTCGCGGTTCTCTTTACCGTATCGACCGGTGGCGAGGCGAGCCTGCTGCGCCGTAACGGAAGCGAGGTCGAGGTGTTCGACAGCGAAGGCGTCGCCGCGCCGAACGGCGTGCTGGCGCTTCAGTCTTCGGTAGCCGGGCACCACTTCAAGGGCTTTATGGATGGTCAGATGGTGGTCCACGGCCACGGAGATTCGGGTGAGCCGGGAGGCGTCGGGCTGATGGTGGACGGCAAAGGGATTGTTCGTGTCGTCCGGGTAACTGTGACGCCTGCCGGGGACAACTGACTGGAGTAGAGAGAGATGTTAACAACGACACATATTCACCGTGCGATCGCCGCTGCGGCGTTGGGGTTCTTTTTGATGACGTCCGGTCTCGGCCGAGCCGGGGAGACCTCGGAACCGCTCCGCTACGAGGTAACGGCCGTCAAGCGGAAGCTCTTCGTGGTTGATCCGCCCCCCGAAACCCAGATTCTTGTCGGCGCGAACCCCGTGTCGGGGCAGGCTCTGCGCACCGGTTCGAGGTCCTCGGCGGAGATCGTTCAGCACGAGGCGGCGGCTCGGTTCACTATCAGTGCAAAGACGACGGTACGCCTCGCCTCGGACAGACCCGGGGTCCTGCTCGAGGTTGACAGAGGGCGCCTGCGCGCGATCTTCGACAAGCTCGTGGGCGAGGACACCGGTGAGCGCCTGGTGGTGACCCCATCGGCGGTGCTTGCGGTGCGGGGGACGGAGTACGGGGTCGAGGTCGCCAAGTCCGGGGAGACGCGGGTGGTTGTGTTTTCGGGCGAGGTCGAGGTCGTCGACCTCGCGCACAGCGGGCCGGCGGTCGTGGTGGCGGCCGGC
>JAOZUP010000195.1:0-2254 GCA_029938595.1 Thermoanaerobaculales bacterium
CCTCGATCCACGCCACCCCAACTTCGGCACAGGCGTCGGCAAATCGCTTGGCCCGCTCCAGGTCCCACAGGGGTGAGTCACCGACGATCGTGACCCGCCACCCCTGGTTGGCGTCGACCGCGATCTTCGCCCGGTCGCTGACCGCCCGAGCGGTCTCCGTGACCTGCCGGATGTCCACCGCCTCGTCGAAATCGTGGACCCGGAGCTTGACGGTGGAGAACCCTTCGATGAGGCGGGCCTCCACCTCCTCGATCCTTGCCCCGGGCTCTTTCACCTCGCCGGTGGAGGCGTACAGCCGCACGGTGCACGGCGCACCGCCAAGTAGCTCGTACACCGGTTTCCCCTCGATCTTGCCCTTGATGTCCCAGAATGCCGGTTCGATCCACCAGTTGCGCCAGCCCAGGTATGAAATCTCACGTAAACGCTGCTGGATCAGTGCGATGTCGGTGGCGTCCTCGCCGAGCAGATACGGCCCGAGCACGTCTCCGAGCCCGGCCCGCTCGCGGCCGATGGCGGGGCCTGCGCTGTATCCCTCGACCCCATCGTCGGTGGTCACCTTGACCAGCGTGAAACGGTTCTCATTTGATGGCATGCCGGGGATCCAGGCCGGACGGAAGGTCGCCGGCAGCGGGATCGCCACGTGGAAGAGCTCGACTCGGGCGAAGCGACTTATTGGAGAGCTCATGGGGTCACGATAGCAGTGCCCGCAGTAACATCCAGTAGAATGGCGGCCAAGCTGAAAAGGGAGCCTTACATGAGTCATGACTTCAACCGATTCTCAGGTACCGGGACGTACATCACCTCGCCGGAGCTTCGCCACGCGGTCGATGTCGCGGTCGCCATCCAAAGACCGCTTCTTGTTCGCGGCGAACCGGGGACGGGCAAGACACTGCTGGCGACCGCGGTGGCGGAGGATCTCGGGCTCGAGCTGATCGCCTGGAACGTCAAATCCACCTCCAAGGCGGCCGACGGGCTCTATGTCTACGACACGGTGAAGCGACTGCAGGACAGCCGCTTCGGCGATCACGACGTGTCCGACATCCGCCAGTACATCCGGCTCGGACCTCTCGGAAAGGCGCTCACCAGCGAGCAACAGGTGGTGCTCCTGATTGACGAGATCGACAAGGCGGACCTCGAGTTTCCCAACGATCTGCTGCACGAGCTTGACGTCATGGAGTTCACGGTGACCGAGACGGGCGACAGCTACGCGGCGGCGCATCGTCCGATCGTCGTCATCACCTCCAATGCCGAGAAGGAACTGCCGGATCCGTTTCTCCGCCGCTGCATCTTCCACTTCATCGAGTTTCCGGATGCGGAGCTCATGACCCGGGTCGTCCGTGTCCACCACCCGGAAATCGGTGACACGCTGCTCGAGCAGTGCCTGGCCAGGTTCTACTGGCTGCGCGAGGTCAAGGGATTGCGCAAGAGGCCCTCGACCTCGGAGCTCGTCGATTGGATTGGGGCGCTGTTGGCCGCCGGCGTCCAGCCCGGCCACATTGCCAAGGAGATCCCGTTCCTCGGCGCCCTGATCAAGAAGGAGGAGGACGTGGAAGCAGTCGCCAGGGCGGAAGCCGGTTCCGGCGGCAGGTGGCCCTCGGATGATGGCTGAGGTAGTGCGGGACGCAGACCACGCCGGGATCTTCCTGTCGTTCTTCTACCGTCTCCGGGGTCACGGGCTGGCAGTCACCCCGCAGCAGTGGCTGACCGTGATCGACGGTCTCGCGCGCGGGCTGCACGGCTCGTCGTTGATCGGCTTCTACTCGCTCGCCCGCGGCATCCTGGTCAAGGACGAGAGCGAGCTCGACGACTTCGATCTCTGCTTTGCCGCCCATTTCGAGGGGCTGGAGGTCGAGATCGCCGCGATCGAAAAAGAGGTGTGGGACTGGCTTGAAAATCCCGCCCCGCCCTATGCCATCGACCCGGCCTGGCGGAAGGTGCTGGATGCGGTTGATGTGGACGCCCTGCGGGCGGAGTTCGAGAGACGGCTCGAGGAGCAGAAGGAGCGGCACGATGGCGGCGACCGCTGGGTCGGCACCGGCGGAACCTCCCCCTTCGGCCACTCCGGCACGCACCCGGGCGGGATCCGCGTCGGTGGCGAGCACGGGGCGGGTTCTGCGGTTCAGGTGGCGGCAGAGCGCCGCTTCCAGGAGCACCGGAAGGACCTGGTGCTCGACACGCGGCAGCTGAGCGTGGCGCTGAAGAAGCTGAGGGCGCTCGAGCGGGTGGGCCCGGCTGACGAACTCGACCTTTCAGA
>JAOZUP010000195.1:2264-7482 GCA_029938595.1 Thermoanaerobaculales bacterium
CACCATCGACCGGACCGCTCGCTTCGGCGGTGAGCTCGAGCTGGTCTTCAAGCCGCCGCGCGAGAACCGGTTGGGCCTCGTTCTCGCCATGGACATCGGCGGGTCGATGTGGCCGTTCAAGCACCTGGTGGACACCCTCTTCTCGGCCGCCCACCAGGCGCGCCACTTCAAGCACTTCGACCATGTCTACTTCCACAACACCATCTACGAGAGGGTTTATGGCAATGCGAGGTTCTCCGAGAAGATCCCGCTTGCCGATCTCTTCCGCCGATTCGACCGCTCGACGAGACTCGTGCTGGTGGGCGATGCCTATATGTACCCGGGAGAGCTCACCGACCGCTTCGGGGCAATCGACTACACCGAGCGCAACGAGCGGCCCGGTGTGGAATATCTGGAGAGGATCCGCGACCACTTCAAACACTGTGCCTGGTTGAACCCGATGGGCGAGGATTCCTGGTCCGCCCCGTCGATCAGGCTCATCCGCCGGCTCTTTCCCATGTACCCGCTGACGGTGCAGGGGGTGGAGGAGCTGGCGAAGGACTTGGTGCGAGGTTAACCCGCATCTTGCCTGCCCCATGGCTCAGGTTCAAGCCGTCCCCGTTCCCGTTCCCGTCCCAGGATCTCAGCGTACGGCGTCTGAAGGTACGGCGTTCATCAGCAACTCGTTAGGATTCTAGTTTGTGCGTCCTCCAAGCATCGGGAACGGGGACGGGTACGAATGCCTCGTCAGCCTGATTCATGGGGGTGAGTATGATCCGCATGGGTCACCGCCTTGGGGCGCGACGCGGTGACGTCAGAGGGGAGTGTAAAATAGGAGCCTGCGGAGGTCGCCATGCGAGTGACAGCGCTGATCGAAAATACGCGGCTGGAGGGTCGCAATGATCTGCAGCCGGAGTTTGGCCTGTCGTTGGACGTCAAGCTGAACGGCACCCGGGTTCTTTTCGATATGGGGGCGTCGGCCGAGTTTGCGAGCAATGCCGCCGCGCTTGGGATCGACATTTCGGAGGTTGATGTGGCGGTGGTCTCCCACCAACACTTCGATCACGGAGGCGGTCTCGAGCACTTCCTCGAGGTCAACACTCGAGCCACCGTCTACCTGCGCCAAAGCCCCCTCGCCGGTCGCTGGTTCAAGGCGCTGGCGGTGATCAAGCGGCCCGTCGGCATTGACCTCGATCTTCTCGATCGGTTTTCGGATCGAATCGAGTTTGTCAGCGAGATGCGCGTGATCGCGCCAGGCGTTTACCTGTTGACCGCCATCGGCTCGGCGCATGGGCGTCCTCGTGGAAACGACCGGCTCTTCGTAGAATCGGACGGTGGCCTCGTTCCCGATCCCTTCGACCACGAGCTGATGATGGTGGTGCACGAGGCCGACGGGATGGTCGTGTTCTCCGGTTGCTCACACCACGGCATCCTCAATCTCATCGACGCCGCCACAGCCCAGTTCCCGAGGGTCCCTATCAAGGCAGTCTTCGGCGGCTTCCACCTCATCGGCCTGCCGTTTTACAACTCCATGGCCGCCAGTCGCTCCGAGGTTCGGGAGATCGGCCGGCAGATCATGGAGAAGGTGCAGGGGCCCGTCTACTCCGGCCACTGCACGGGCGAGAAGGCGTACGGCGTCCTCGAAGGAGTGATGGGGGAAACCCTGCACCGCTTCCAAACAGGGTCCAGCATCGAGGTGTAGCCCGCACGCTCAAGTAACTCCCGAGTTTCGTCGTGATGGTTAGAACGAGCCGCGAAGCGGCGACAGACAACAAGTTCCGCTACAACACCCTCGACGACGAATTTCCAAGGGCGCCCCCCGCCGGGGCGGGTCTCTTTTTTACCGAGCGATCAAGAACATCGCACCCATCAAAGCCGTTCCGGCCACGCCGAGGATTCCGATGGTGAGCACAGCAGCCAGGGTGATCACCCTATTCGCTATTTGACGCTTGGCTTCGGTGAAGGCCACGGCCTGGGCGTCGGGGTTGACTGGAGCGGGCGGAGGGTCGGGGAGCCGGTCGTTCCACTGCCGGGCGAGTTGAGCGAGATCCGGATCCCGATCGAGGTGTTCCTTGACAAGGGTTTGGGTGTCTTCGCTTGCCTCGTCCGCCAGATAGAGCGGCAGCAGATCGAGGATCACGTTTCGGCTCGGTTCCATCATGCACCTCCTTGGTGGTTTATCAGCTCCGCAAGGAGCCTTCGGCGTGCGCGGTGGACCTTGACTCGGGCGGCTCCCTCCGAGATCTCGAGGACTCGCGCGATCTCGGAGTAGGGGAGTGAGTGCTCGCTTCTAAGGATTAACGCCACGCCATCCGTTTCGGATAATTTTGCCATCGCGCCGTTGACGCGCTCAAGCTCGATTCGCGCATTCGCCTGTTGTTGCGGATTGGGCGCGCCGTCGGGCAGCTCTTCGGAGAGCTCCGCGTGACCCCTGGCCTTTCCTCGTTGATCGAGAAAAACGTTACGCGCAGTCGCCAGCAGGTAGGCCTTCAGTGTGTCGGTTCGCAGCTGACTGCGCCGGGCCCAGGCGCGTACAAAGGTTTCCGAGGCCACGTCCTCAGCCTCGCTCCGGTCTCGGGTTTGCCACAGCGCAAAGCGAAAAACATTGGTGAAGTAGGTCTCGTAGAGCTGTTCGAAGGTCATTGCCACTTTTGTGCTCCCAAAGAGACTACCGCCGTAGCCGGAAAACGTTACACAAATGATGGGAATGGGTTTTCTGGAATCGAGGTACACTCGGGTGAGAGAGGGGATACAAAGGAACGACTACATGAGCGGGAAGGCGGAGAACCCCGGCGGTCGGAAGGCCCTCGACGAGATCATGAGCCGCGCAGCGGAACCCGATTTCGTCACACGCCACCGGCGTGTCCCGAAAATCAGCAAGACTGGTGCCCACGTCAACCCGGCGATTCTGGCTATGGTCCCTCCGCGGTCACGGTACGTCCACCGGTGGCGGAAGCACGCGCGCCACTGCCTCGAGTGCGCCAACGTCTTTCGTTACTTCGGGTTGTCCATCGATTGATACGACCCAACCCGGCAGCTCGCTATCGGTATCGCTATCGGTATCGCTATCGAATGGCCGGATTGGTACGGGGCCCATCGATAGCGATTGCGATACCGATAGCGATACCGATCACGGGCCGGCTACCCGTTGTCATTTCTTGTATTGTCGGCCCGAAGGGCCCTGGAAGGCTCAGGATGACAGCTATCCGACTTTTGTAAGAGCTAATACCTAACAGCTTCCTACCGGTCGATCCCTTTGGCGTAATTCGAGTTCTCGGTGATGATCTTGAGCTCGATCCCCTCCCAGACGGTCGTGGTGATCGAGCGTGCCGGGTAGTTGGGGCCGTAATCGATGGAATCAAAGCTCACTTCGAGCTCGACCGGCGAACCTCCGATCATGGTCCGGACCTCGAGGGTCTTGGGCTGTCGCGTGGCCTGCACGATATTGATCTCAACCGAGTCGCCCGTTGTGACGACATTACGGGACTGGAGACGGAGCGTCCCCTCGTCGGTCGTGACGAGGGCCGTGGCGACAGCCTTTTCCGCGAAGAGCGGGTTCAGGTATGCATCGACCTGCTGTTTGGCCTCCATCACGAATTCGCGGGCCGTTTCCCGCTCCTTCTTGGACAGTTTCTTTCCATCCGGACGCCGGACCTTTTTCTTGTCCACCTCGCTGCTTATCTGTATTCTCTCCACCATGCCGCCCATGACATACCGTACGTTGTACCGGTCGACCCTCTTCTGGATGCCGTCGACCTCGAACACGATCTTCGAATCCCAGGTGTAAAGCCGCAGCTCCTCCTGGTTTCGCTTCATTCCTTCCGCCATTTTCCGCAGATCCGGCTGCTCCTGTGCGCGGGCATCCGAGCCGGCAAATACAGCCACTGCCGCGAGCACGGTCAATATTTTGGTAACTTTCACGATGATGCTCCTCTCGAACCCATCGGCGTACGCGGCGGATGGTAACACGGTGAAGTGCGGGCTAGGCAGTGCTGGTATGCGTAAAATCGTCGAGTGATAAACCAGAGCTCGCGGAGGTGACCGATGGCAAAGTACCGTGTTCTATCGATCGATGGTGGCGGCATTAGGGGGATTGTCTCCACGGTGATCATGGAGCGCCTGGCGGCGAAGGAGGGGCTGGGAGGTTTCCTCGACAAGGTCGACCTCATCGCTGGGACGTCGACGGGAGGTCTCGTGGCCCTCGGCATCGCGCGCGGCCTGGACCTCGACGAGATTCGCGGCCTCTACGAGCTCGACGGCCCCAAGATCTTTGACGACTCGTGGTTGGATGATCTGCTGGACCTCGGAAAGCTCAGGGGCGCCGACTACAAGACCGCGCCGATGCGCCGTGTGTTCAAAAGGGTTCTGGGTGAGACCACCACATTAGGGCAGCTCGAGAAACACGTTCTGATCACGGCGTTCGACCTCGACAACGAACACCCGGACAAGAGCAAGAGGACGTGGAAACCGAAGCTCTTTCACAACTTCAAGGGGCGGAACAACGACCGCCGTGCGCTTGCCTACGAGGTCGGACTCTATACCGCGGCGGCGCCCACCTACTTCCCGGCCGTCGACGGCTACGTCGATGGCGGCGTCTACGCAAGCAATCCATCGATGTGTGCCCTCGCGCAGACCCAGGACGAGCGGTACTTCAACCCCCCCACGAATATGAACGAGGTCGTGCTGTTGTCCCTCGGAACCGGCACCAGCCTGTTCTACATCAGGGGGAAGGCTCTGGATTGGGGTTATTTCCAGTGGGCCAAACCGCTGGTCAGCCTCATGCTCGACGGTGCATCGGGAATTGCCGACTATCAGTGCCATCAGATGTTGCGGGATCGATACCACCGCCTCGCACCGGTTTTCCCACCGGAGGTCTCGATCCCGATGGATGATGTCGAGAAGATTCCGTACATGGTTGAATTTGCGGAGACCTTGAATCTCAACAAAACGATCGCCTGGATGAAGAAGCACTGGATGCCCGGTTGAGCCCGCACCGCAAAGAAACTCGCTCGTTTCAGATTCTCGAGACTCTTCTCGATGGATCTGTCGAGCCGCGAAGCGGCGACATATTCATAGCCTGGGGCGTCAGCCCCAGGTAGTAGGCACCCAAATATGCCGGAGCCCTGAAAGGGCGACAGATTGCGGCTGCGGCGTGAGCCGCAGCCATCAGCTTCCGATTGTCTGTCGCCGCTTCGCGGCTGGATATTTATCCTGTACCGTATTCCTGGGGCTGACGCCC
>JAOZUP010000196.1 GCA_029938595.1 Thermoanaerobaculales bacterium
ATGGCTGCGACGAACGCTCGCGTTCGGAGCAGACGTGCTTTCCACCGGTAGTCGGCGATCGCCAGATCGCCGACGTTTCCGCCGTCACCCCTCGGCACCGCCGCATCAAGGAAACCATCTGCGTGATCTGCGGATTTCTTGCGTGGGTGGCCTTCGCGTCTTCGTGTTTGCGATGTCCTCCGTGTTTCTCTCTGTGTACTCTGTGCCTCTGTGGTTTGCCCGCTCTTTGACAGCACTCTGGCAGAATGGACGCCACGATGACGAACACACCTCCCAGCGACCCTGGCAAACAGACCCGCCTCGTGCTGGGTATGGTCTCGGGTTTCGCCCTGCTGTGGACCGGCGGCACGGTGCTCGCTCCATGGCTGGCGGTTCACGACTCCGTGCTCGGCGGTTGGTTGCGACTGCTCTACCGCCCGGGATGCCATCAGATCGGCGACCGCTGTCTCGACCTCGGTTTCGGTCCAATGGCGGTCTGCGCCCGTTGCACCGGCCTGTACCTTGGCGGAACCCTCGCCCTTTTATGGACCACGATCCGAAACCGGCCGAGCCGACCGCGGCCGCTGTGGCTGGCGATCTTCGCCATACCGACCATCCTCGACTTTGCCGCCGGTCAGCTCGGTCTGCCGAGCCTCGGCAACTGGACCAGGCTGGCCGTCGCTCTGCCGCTCGGTCTACTTGCCGGGTTGTACCTCGGAGACGCCCTGATGACGATCGTGACTAGAAATCAGAACCCACAGAATGACAAGGATCCGGTAGCATAGGCGCGACCCCCAAGGAGGAGATGATGAACAACCAGGCCCCCTCGATGCTCAAACCGGCTCTAATATCCGGCGCTGCCTTTGGCGTCGCCGGTGCGATCCCGGTCATCAACTGGATCAACTGCGCGTGTTGCGCCTTGATCATCGGCTGCGGCTTTCTCGCGGCCTACCTCTACTCGAAGGACTGCCGGGCAGCCGGCACCTCCTTCCAGCCGGGCACCGGCGCAACCGTTGGGCTGGTTTCCGGCCTGGTCTACGGCGCCGTCTCGGGCGTGCTCGGCGGGATCATCAGCAGCGTTTTCGGGCTAGGGGACTGGGAAGAGGTGATCAACCAGATCCAGGCCAGCGGCGCCGAGATCGACCCCGAAGTTCTCGATCAGATCTCAGGCTTCATGGAGAGCTCTGGCTCGTTGATGGTTGTCCTGATCGGTATTTTCTTTGCTCTGCTCTTTGGCGCGATCTTCGGCACAGTCGGCGGGCTCATAGGCGGATCGGTATTCAAGCACGAGCCGCAAGTCGCCGCATACGATCAGACGCCGCCCCCGCCGCCGGTCGGCTAAGGCGGAAACCATGGAAGCAAATACAACCCCACCGCCCACGACACCACCATCCGCAGCCTTGCTCATACCGTGGGAGGATCCGGCGCAGACCGGTTTCTTCGATCGGTTCGTGGAGACGGTCAAACTTCTGGCCACCGCACCGGCCGAGGCGTTTGCGCGAATGCCGACAGCCGGTGGCATCGGCAGGCCGCTCACCTTTGCAATCATCGTCGGTTGGATCGGGATTGCCGTCTACGCTCTGTGGATGCTCCTCTTCGGCGGCATGTCGGTACCATTCATGGATCAGTCGCAACTCGGCGAGGCCGGCGCCATGTTCGGGATCTCGGCCGGGGTCGCCATCATGTTGATGGTGCTGGCACCGATCTTCGTGATCATCGGCGTATTCTTCCAGGCAGCCATCCTCCACCTCATGCTGATGCTGGTGGGGGGCGCTAACCAGGGCTTCGAAGCCACTACGAGGGTGTGCTCCTATGCCCAGGCCGCCCAACTGGCTCAGATCGTCCCGATCTGTGGCGGACTCCTTTCCGCGGTCTGGTCGGTGATCCTGCTGATCGTCGGCCTGTCGACGGCCCACGGGATCCCCCGTGGCAAGGCCGCGCTCGCGGTGATCCTGCCGGTTGTCCTGTGCTGCGCCTTCATGGTGGCGATGATGTTCATGGGCGCACTCGCGGGGGTCGCCACCTCGCAGTGACCGCGCACCCGGCGACAACAGAGGAGCGCCAGCTGGCGCTCCTGTGGCTGGCGGCGGCGGTTTCATCGATCGTCCTGCGTCCTCTGTGGCTTGCCGCCGCGCCTCATTTGCGATCGTGCGTTTTTCGCTCGCTCACCGGAATCCCCTGCCCCACCTGCGGGACCACCCGAGCGGCGACCGCCTTCCTTCAGGGGGACGTGATGACCGCATTCATCAACAACCCTCTCGCCACATTGGCGGGTCTGCTCTTCGTCGTCGGCGCCCCGATCGCGGTGATCTGGACGACGGCAAGATGGCCGGTTCCGTCCCTCCCCAATCCACTCCCCCCTTGGATACGGATCGCCGCCGTCGGCCTGATAGCTGCCAACTGGCTCTATCTCATCGTGAGGGCGTAGCGCGCGTAAGTGGTGCCACCAAAACCGTTCATGAAATTGAGATTGCATATCTATATGCAAACAATTTCTCAGTTGAATAATCTTGACAATATCGAAACTTGAGCATATTCTCTGCAAGTGATTTGGAGCCACCGGTTCGCCGGATTATTTTTCAACGGTTTTGTGAAATTTCGCACAAGGGGGAATCAATGAAAAAGTCATCTTTGATTGTTGCGGCGGTCCTGATTGGGGTGTTCGTCCTCGGTCTCGCAAATGTCGCCACCGCGGCCAAGAAAAAGGGGCCAAAGGGCGTGGACCTGTACAAGGAGTACTGCAAGCCCTGTCACGAGGCCGACTCTGACAACGGCGAGTACACGCCGATGACCATGATCCAGGATCAGTGGGAGCGATTCTTCGACAAGGAGTTCGTCGACTCTCACTCCGCCGTCCTGGATCCCAACCACGACAACAAGCCGGTCACAGAAGCGATCAGCGAAGAGGATCTCGAGAAGATCAAAGCCTTCGCCATCGATCACGCGGCCGATTCCGAGCAACCGATGACCTGCGGTTGATCTGCAGTTCAAGAAGGAGATGAAGATGTTTCGCAAGACTCTCGCAGCACTCGGTATCGCTCTGCTCTGCCTGACGACCGTCGGTTTCGCGGCCGACACCACCACAACTCAGGAGCAGCAGGAGGAGATCGACAAGCTCCAGCAGGAGGTCAAGGACCTCAAGAAACGGGTATCGAAGAACGAAATGAAGACCGGGCTCGATCGGATCAACTTCACCGGCGACTTCCGCTTTGAAGCCAACTCGTTCGACATGACCTTTGACGACTACTACGACGGCATGGCCCTGCAGCGGATGTTGGTCGACACCCTGTTCTACTTCGGCGCCACCGGCATGCCGCCCCAGTCCCCGGAGGACGTCGGTAACCTGATCCGAGAAAACTACGGCGACTACCTCTACTACCTCAACAACGTCGTGACCTTCGACTGGCTCAAGAACGCCATGGGCCAGTTCCCGCCCGAGATGCAGGAAGCACTCCTCGGCTCCCTTCTTCCCTATACCTACCGTGAAGGTTATGACTACAAAAACGAACTCCTCTACACCAACCGCCTCCGTTTGCAGTTGGACGCCAAGGTGTCGGACAGCGTCGACTTCTCCGGCCGCCTCTCGATGTACAAGGCGTGGGGGGACTCGACCGGCGTCCAGGTGTTCAACGGCCAGCCGACCTCGATCAACATCGACGGCACGACCGCCTCGGTTCCCAACTCCGACATCCTCCGCGTCGAGCGCGCCTACTTCACCTGGCACTCGCCCAAGTTCTATCTCTCCGTCGGGCGCCGGCCTTCGACCGGCGGCGCGCCGCTGAATCTCCGTGCGAATGAGCCGCGCGGCGGCACCCCGCTGGGGTCGGCCATCAACTACCAGTTCGACGGCGCCACCCTCGGTTGGCACATCAGCGACAAATCCACCGTCCGCCTGTGCTACGGCATCGGCTACGAGTCCGGCTTCGGCAACGGGGACGTCCTGAAGTCGCCTGGGGACCGCCTCGAGGACGCCGTGCTCTTCGGCGTCAACTGGGACATTTACAACACCGAGGACACCTTCCTCCAGGTCCAGTTGGCCGGCGCCTTCGATGTCACCGACGGATTCAACGGCCTGGTGGTTCTACCTGTAGATCCGGTCAGCGGCCAGGACGTGCCCCCGTTCGTGATGCGCTACACGCCCTCTGCCAATCTCGGCGACATGAGCTGGGCGGGCGTGGTCTTCATGCAACGCCTCGGGGGCTTCGATTTCTTCGGCAGCCTCAACTACTCGAACACCGATCCCAACGATGTCACCACCCCGTTTGGCGGGCTGATGTCGGACCCGTTCGAGATGCCGACGAGCCAGGACGGCTACATGTACTATCTCGGCGGTCGCTACACCTTCCCCGGCGGCAAGAACAACATCGGCATCGAGTACAACCACGGCTCGGAGTACTGGATCAACTTTGCGCACGGCGAGGATAGTCTTTTTGCGGCCAAGACCGCTGCGCGCGGCGATGTGTTCGAGGTGTACTACTTCCACAACTTCAGCAAGCGCTTCATGCTCAAGCTCGACTACATGCACTATGATTACAATTATTCGGGTTCCGGCTGGCACATCGGCGCACCGAAGGACCTCGGCTCGACGCCGATCCTCGGTTTCGCCACCCCGAGCAAGATCGACAAGTTCCTGCTTGGTTTGCAAGCGCGGTTCTGAGATCCGGAGGAGGAGGTACCCATGACCCGGAGGATCATCTCCATGCTGTCGTTGCTCGCGCTGGTGGCGCTGCCGGCGGCGGCGGGGAAGACGTATTCGCACCAGGAGTACTTCGAGCACTACGAAGGCACCTCGACATGTCTCACATGTCACGAGGACGAGGCGGAGACCTTCTTCCACTCGCAGCACTACCAGTGGACCGGTGAGACGCCGGCCATCGTCAATGCCGACGGCAAGCTGCTCGGCAAGAAGAACACGATCAACGACTTCTGCACGAATCCCGTGCCCGCCTGGATCGGCATCACCAAGAACTCGCGAGGTGAGGTCCTTTCGCAGGGGTGCTCCAAATGCCACGCCGGGCTGGGGAAGATGCCGAGCGCCGAGATGAGCCGGGAGCAGCTCGAGAACATCGACTGTCTGATCTGCCACGCGTCGGGCTACAACCGGACGCTGGTGGAGAACGAGGATGGCGGTCTCGAGTGGAAACCGATCCTGTGGAAGAATCAGGAAGGCCTCGACTCGGTCTCGAAGCGCATCACGATGCCGAAGCGGACCAGCTGTCTGCGGTGCCACTCGGGCTCCGGCGGCGGACCCAACTACAAGCGCGGCGACATCGAGTACGCGCTGGCCGATACCGATCGCGAGTTCGACGTCCACATGGGCACCGACGGCGGTGACATGGCGTGCATGGACTGCCACGCCGGCACCAGCCACCGCATGCGCGGCCGCGGCGTCGATCTCATGGGGTCGGATTCCCCCGACCGACTGCGCTGCGGTGACGGCGCGTGCCACGAGACAGCCCCCCACGCAAAGGAGCTCCTCAACCGGCACGCAGTCCGGGTCGACTGCACGGTCTGCCATATCCCGGCCTTCGCCAAGGAAGACGCGACCGATATGATCCGAGACTGGTCGACACCCGACTACATCGAAGAGAAAGACAAGCACCTTGCAACCATCACCATGGGCGCCAATGTCGAGCCCGAAATAGCCTGGTACAACGGCACGGTGTGGGCGCAGCTTCCGGGAGTGCCGGTCAGAACAGATGACGAGGGCGCCATCGCCATGGTAGTACCGCAAGGTGACCGCAACGACGCGAACGCAAAGCTCCACGCCTTCAAGGTCCACCGGGGCATGATGCCAGTGGCAGATGAGAGCCATTGGCTTCTTCCGATCAACGTCGAGGAGTTCTTCGCCGACGGCAACATGGACGGCGCGGTCCGCGAGGCCGCTCATGTCGTGTACGGCATCGAGGACTTCGAGTACGGCTGGATGCCGGTCAAACGCTACATGGGTATCTTCCACGAGGTCCAACCGGCCGACAACGCGCTGCGATGCCTCGATTGCCACGGACCCGACGGCCGTCTCGACTGGGCCAACCTCGGTTACGAGGCGGATCCTCTAGCGGCGGCGCTGACCCCCTCGCACTGAGGCGATTTCGATTCGACTGACACGGCGGGCCTTCGGGCCCGCCGTTTTTGTTGTACCTAAGATGAGTGGTTCTGCTGGATGAGCTGCGCTAAGATCTTGATGCTCTGGTGTTTGCGAAAAGCGGACGCATACCCAGAGGTATGTGGAGCATTTTCGCAAGCATCCAGAGCACAAGAGGTCGGCGCAGATCGCCGGCGAGAATCACTCATCTTAGGTCGAAATTGAGACTGGGTTTGAGAGCCGAGAGGTTATTCGAGCCTGAACCCCAGTCTCTATTTTTTCTTAAATCATTACATAGCTTTAATTAACATTATTCATTCGCACACTTGCATGTATCTACACATGACCAAAGTGACATAAGCTTGACAATCAATATTGAGATTTGTAGTTTGTGAATGTGAGTATATACTGCGTTTTCGCGCACTCCATTTGAAGCCGTGAGGGCCGTCCCGGGAGGACGGCAAAGCGCCTTATCTTATTGGACTTCAACGGTCCATTCTGTGTCGATTTTCCGACCCCCAATGGGGGTCTCTCTGTATTTTTTGAGAAATCCCGTTGAGAATAAGGAGGATCTTATGAAAAGGAGCATCCTGCTGGCGCTGGTCAGCGTGGTGTGCGCCTTGGCCCTGCCGGCGGCGGCCGCGGACAGTCCCTGCGCGGACTGTCACGACGAGGCCGCGGCTGCAATGGCCAACCAGATCCACATGCGCATCGAGCCTTTCGAGGTTTACGGGCGCCAGGTGGGCTGTGAGGGCTGCCACGGAGACGGCACTCAGCATATGGAGGAGGGGGATCCGGCGCTGATCCGCACCTTCACGAACCCCGCCGAGGACAGCGAGGCCTGCCTGAGCTGTCACTCTCTCAAGGAGCAGGGCGAGTGGCACTCGTCGACGCATGCGATGGAGAACATCAGCTGCCTGGACTGCCACTCGATCCACCAAAGAGTGAACCCGCTGAACAGCTGCAAGGGTTGCCACGAGGAGGTCTATGCCCAGTTCGAACTCCCCTCGCATCACCCGGTGCGCGAGGGCAAGATGAGCTGCGTCAGCTGTCACAATCCCCATGCGGCGACCGAGTTCCAGCTCAACACCCACGGACGGCTCAACGATCTCTGCACCGAGTGCCACCAGAAGCAGGAGGGGCCGTTCATCTTCGAGCACGCCCCGGTGGTCGAGGATTGCACCCTGTGCCACAGCGCACACGGCTCGGTCCCCAACAACCTGTTGACGGCCAACGAGCCCACCCTCTGCCTCCAGTGCCACGAGTTCCACTTTCACGCCGCTCTGCTCAGCCCCGACGGACCGATGGATGTCGGCGGAACGGAGTATGAGAACCCGTTCGGCGACGAGAGCATGAATGTCGCCTTCACGACCAAGTGCAGCCAGTGCCACTCGCAGGTTCA
>JAOZUP010000197.1 GCA_029938595.1 Thermoanaerobaculales bacterium
GTGGCCGTGCGCGACTCGGATCACCTGCGAGACCTTGCCCTCGATAGCTTCACCACCCGGCCGGAGGTTGACCATATCCAGACCCGGCTGATCTTCGAGTACACACCTACGTGGCGACTTCCGGTTCTCGTGTAGCTCTTTCTTCCGCCGCGCGCCTGGCGGACGCTCGGCGGAAAAAAGAGAATAGGGAAAGTGGTATCGCGCGCGGCGAAGCCTATACATCGCGCTCGCAAGCGGCTACAATTTCGCGCTGCCTGCCGCATGGCACAGGCTGTGAGGAAGTATGACCTTGGACAACTTGATCCCCCAGCTCGGAGAGGATCGCCGAGATTCGGGAGCAGTCGCGCGATTGGCCGCCGGCGGAAGTGATCCGGGAAGTGTTGCTCCATCTCGAGCGTCAAGGTCATACCTCCGTGCGTGATGAGGGCTAAGAGGCGCAGTGTGTTGCGGCGGATCGCCATCTTCATCGTTGCGGTCGCGGCGGTCACCATCCTGCTGGTTCTGATGAGGGCGCTGAACGAGCGGTGGCGGGAGGCGCAGCTGGTTGCGATCGAGGATGCCGTCGAGCCCGACAAACACCTCGCCGATTTGCCCGACCTCGATCCCACATCCTGGGTGCGACAGTACCGGCCCGAGGCGTCGGCCGGCGGTTACAACCTGATCCTCTACAAACGACGGGTGCCGATGATCATCGATATGAACTCCCGCATCGTTCACATGTGGCCCGAGGTGCGAGCGAACCAGCGTATCCGTCTCAACCGTGACGGAACCCTGGTGGTGATCGGCACCGACAATCTGATCAAGGAGTACGACTGGGAAGGAAAGCTGAGGTGGTTCTACCGGCTGCCGATAGAGGACGATTTTCCGCACCACGATGTGATCCGTCTCGGCAACGGAAACTATCTGGTGCTCGCCCGCCACCAGGAGACTCGCACCGATTTTCTTCAAGAGGTTAACCGAAAGGGCCGTGTGGTTTGGGAGTGGCGGTCGATCGACCACGTAGACGACTTCCCAACGTGGGACCGCGAGGCCCGGCACCCGACCCACCTCAATTCGATCCACGAGCTGCCGGCGAATCGGTGGTTCGACGGCGGTGACGAGCGCTTCCGGCCCGGCAACATCCTGGTCAGCGCCCGCAATCTCAACACGATCTTCATCATCGACAAGAGAAGCACCGAGGTGGTGTGGCAGTACTCCAGGGGTCTCGACTATCAGCATGAGGCGACGATGATGGAAAAAGGGGAACCAGGAGCGGGCCGGATCCTGCTCTTCAACAACGGCCGGCACGATCTCTACGATTACCGCCGCACCCTGGTGCAGGAGATCGACCCGATCAGCGGTGAGGTGGAGTGGGAGTACGGATCGAGGTTCTTTTTTTCGTCGATCGTAGGGACGGTCCAGAAGCTGCCCGGTGCGAACTTCCTCATTGCCTCGAGCCGCGGCGGTCGCGTCTTCGAGATCACGCCGGTGGGCGAGATCGTCTGGGAGTGGGTCCCGCCGTACTTTCCGATGCGGCCCGAGCGCGTGCCCTACGATCACTGCCCACAGCTTGCCGCCCTGCCGTGGCCGGCGGATACCAAGGTGCCGGAGCAGGAAAACCGTCGACCGTTCGTGGATGTCGGTCTTTACCGCTTTTCTCTCACCAAGGATTTCGTAATCCAAACCGTTGCCGGCCGGTCGCGCCGGCTGGTGCGAACAGACAACGAGTGCCGCGAGTTGCTGATCCCGCCGGGCGCCGCCATGCAGGTGGAGTTTGGGATCGACGAGGAGCGTCTCGATGGGAGGTGGGTCGAGGCCCGATTCAGGCTCACCGTGGACGACGGAAGTGGGCCGCCCGAGGCCCTCATCGATCGGTCCTTGACTGCGGAGTCGAAGAGCCTGTGGTGGAAAAGTAACCTGCGGCTCGGACAGTTCGCCTACAAGCGGGTCACGATGTGTATTTCGACGGAAGCGCAGGGTGGGATGGAGGATCCTCTGGAGGTGGTGGCATGGGAGATTCCGCTGATCACCTCCCGCGTTCAACGCCCATTTCAGGGGAAACTCGAGATCTTGACCGAGCAGGAACGCCGATTGCGCGAGCAGCAGCTCAAGGCCCTCGGCTACGTTCAATGACAGCCGCAACGCCTATACATCCCGAGTCAGACCGGCTACAATTTCGCGCTGTCCCTGTAACGAACAAAGTACACGGAGAAACACTTGGACAATCTAATCTCACCTCACGGTGGTAGCCTCATTGATCTCCTGGTCGATGAGGACCGAATCGCAGAGATTCGGGAGCAGTCACGTGACTGGCCGTCGGTTGACGTCGGGCCGCGCCGGCTGTGCGACCTGGAGCTCTTGATCAACGGCGGCTACTCCCCGCTCGAGGGCTTCATGGGATCGGCTGATCACGAGGCGGTGTGTTCGGGGATGCACCTCGTCGACGGCACGCTGTGGCCGCTGCCGGTTACGCTCGATGTTGCGGACGAGGTGGCGGAGGGGTTGTCCGAGGGTGACTCCCTGGCCCTTCGTGATCCCGAGGGCGTGGTGCTGGCGGTCGTCCGCGTGGCCGAGGTCTGGCAGCCTGATCGTGATGCCGAGGCGCGGGCGCTCTTCGGCACAGACGAGCGCTCTCATCCCGGGGTCGCTCAACACCTCCACCGGGCCACAGGGTGGGCGGTGGCGGGACCGGTCGAGGGGATCCAGCCGCCGGTTCACTACGACTACCGCGAGCTGCGGCTGACTCCCCACGAGCTGCGGAATAAGTTCACCCGTCTCGGGTGGCGCCGGGTGATGGCCTTCCAGACCCACCGCACGATCCACCGCGCCGCGCAGGCGATGACGGTGGAGGCGGCTCGCGATGCCGGCGCCAACCTGCTGATCCACCCGATCGTCGGGCTCAGCCAGCCCGGGGATGCGGACCACTACACCCGGATCCGGTGCTATCAGGCGCTGATGCCGCACTATCCGAAGTTCATGGCACGACTCAACCTGCTGCCGATGGCGCCGCGCGGCGGCGGCCCTCGGGAGGCGGTTCTCCAGGCTATCGTCCACAAGAATCACGGGTGCACCCATTTCATGGTTGATTTCGACGGCGCCGGTTCGGTGCTGGAGACTACCGGGGCGCCCGCATACGGATCGGACGAGGCGGCCGAGATCTTAGCCGAGCATGCGGATGAGCTCGGAGTCGAGTTCGTCAAAGCGCATGAAGCGGTGTACCTCGAACACCGCAAACGGTTTGTGCCCGCGGACGAGGTGCCCGAGGACGGGCGGGTCCTCCGCATCGGCGCCGACGAGGTTCGGCGGCGTCTGGACGACGGCAGAGAGATCCCCGACTGGTACACGTACCCGGAGGTGGCGCGGGAGCTTCACCGCACCCACCCCACCCGCGACGCCCAGGGACTTACGGTCTTCTTCACTGGTCTCTCGGGATCCGGGAAATCGACGATCGCCAACGCTCTCCGGGTCAAGCTGCTCGAGATCGGCGGCCGTGGAGTGACCCTCCTCGACGGCGACCTCGTGCGCACCAACCTGTCGTCGGAGCTCGGGTTCTCCAAGGAGCATCGCGATCTCAACATCCGCCGAATCGGCTTCGTCGCAGCGGAAATCACGCGTGCCGGCGGTGTCGCAATTTGTGCGCCGATTGCGCCCTATGACGTGGTGCGTCGGGAGGTGAGGGAGATGGTGGAGCCCTGCGGCGGTTTCGTGCTGGTTCACGTCTCGACCTCGCTCGAGGTCTGCGAGTCACGCGACCGCAAGGGCATGTATGCAAAGGCCCGAGCCGGCATCATCAAGGAGTTCACCGGAATCTCCGATCCCTACGAGAAACCAGGCGACGCCGACGTGGTGATCGACACCGAGGGCGTGACGCCTGATGAGGCCACTCGGGAGGTTCTGCTCTTCCTCGAGCGCCAGGGCTACATCTCGGCGCAGGATGAAGGCTGAGAGCCGGGGACCGACGGGGGGGCGTACGGTGCTGCGGCGGGTCGCCCTCTTCGCAGTCGCGGCTGCGGTGATCACCCTCGTGCTGGTCCAGGCAAAGGCGCGAGCCGAACGGATGCTGAAGGCCGAGCTGGCCGCGATCGAGGAGGCCATCCAACCGGACGATCGCCTCCTCGGCCTGCCCGACCTCGATCCCACATCGTGGGTGCGACAGTACCGGCCGGACGCCTCCGTGGGGGGCTACACCCTGATCCTCTACAAACGACGGGTGCCGATGATCATCGATATGAACTCCCGCATCGTCCACCTGTGGCCCAAGGTGCGGGCGGTCGGGCGCGTCCGGCTCGACCGGCGGGGGAACCTGGCGGTGATCGGCACCGACAATCTGATCAAGCTCTACGACTGGGACGGCAAGCTGATGTGGTACTACCGCCTGCCGGTTGAAGAGGATTTTCCGCACCACGACCTGATTCAGCTCGCCAACGGCGACTACCTGGTGCTGGCGCGGGACAGGGCGACCCGCACCGGCTACTTGCACGAGGTCGACCGCAAGGGCCGCGTAGTCTGGATGTGGCGGTCGACGGACCACGTAGACGAATTCCCCACCTGGGACCGTGATCGCAAGGATCCGACCCACTTCAACTCGATCCACGAGCTTCCCCCGAACCGGTGGTTCGAATCGGGCGACGAGAGGTTCCGGCCGGGCAATATCCTGGTCAGCGCCCGCCACCTCAACACGGTCTTCATCATCGACAAGCGAAGCTCCGAGGTGGTGTGGCAGTTCTCCAAGGACCTCGACTACCAGCATGAAGCGAGCATGGTTCCAGAGGGGGAGCCGGGCGCGGGCCGGATCCTCCTCTTCAACAACGGCCACCGCAATCGTAACGGCTACCGTCGCTCTCTGGTCCAGGCGATCGACCCGATCAGCGGCGAGGTGGAGTGGGAGTACGGCTCGAGGTTCTTTTTCTCATCCATCGCGGGTACTGTGCAGAAGCTGCCCGGCACGAACTACGTCATCGTCTCGAGCCACGGTGGGCGCATTTTCGAGATCACAGCGGCTGGGGAGATCGTCTGGGAGTGGGTCCCGCCCTACCTGCCGATACGGCCCCAACGCCTGCCCTATGATCACTGTCCCCAATTGGCCGCCCTGCCGCGCCCGGTGGAGACCGGGGTGCAAGTGCAGGGAGACGTTCGGCCGTTTGTGGATGTCGACCTTTACACCTTCGCCCTGACCGAGGAATTCGTGAGCCGAAGTGTAGCCGGACACTCACGCCGCCTGCTGCGGACCGATAATGAGTGTCGCGAGGTGCTGATGCCGCCCGGCGCCGAGATGTGGGTGGAGTTCGGGATCGACGAGCAGCGCCTCCGGGGAAGGTGGGTCGAAGCCCGCTTCCGCCTTACCGTAGATGATGGAGAGAACCCGCCGGAGACGATCCTTGAACGAACCCTGAATCCGGAGTCGGAGAGCCCGTGGCGGGGGCGTAACATGCGGCTCTGGCGTTTCGCCTACAAGCGGGTCACGATGTGCGTCGCGACCGAGGTCGAGGGTGAGATGGAGAATCCGTTAGACATGGTCGCGTGGGGTAACCCGCGGGTCTCCTCCCCGGTCCAACGCCCGTATGAGGAACCAACCGAGACAGTCACCGAGCAGGAGCGTAAGCTGCGCGAGCAGCAGCTCAGGGCGCTGGGCTACGTGCAGTGATTGGCGAGTGAGGGGCATATTGAGGCTGAAGCGGGTTCTCGCTCTGGTCGTCGCTGCCGGGTTAGCGGTATCCGTTTATCTCTACCTGCAGTCGCGACGGGAGAAATGGCGTCCCCTCGAACGATCCGAGATCGATCGGCCCGAGCAGCTCGATAATCTCGATGCCGACCTTGGTGAGCTGGATCCCGAACCCTGGGTCAGGACTTACCTGCCGAACAATGCCTCATCAGGCTTCAATCTCGGGCTCTTCCGCCGGCGGGTTCCCTTTCTCTTCGACATGAACGGGCGCATCGTCCACACATGGCCAACCGTGCGTGCGATCGGCCGGGTGCGTCTGAGCCGTGACGGAAGGCTGGCGGTTATTGGGACCGACAACCTGATCAAGGAGTACGATTGGGACGGGGATTTGACGTGGTACTTCCAGCTTCCGGACAAGCACCACTTCCCGCACCACGATTTGATCACGTTGGAGAACGGAAATTACCTCATCCTGGGCCACGACGGCCACACCCACACTGACTACTTGTACGAGGTCGACTCCGGGCGCAGAGTGCTCTGGGAGTGGTGGATGTATGACCACCGGCGGAGCTTCTCGGAGTGGGATTACAAGAGCAAGGATCCGAGCCACAGCAACTCGATTCGCGAGCTCCCGCCCAACCGTTGGTTCGACGCGGGCGACACGCGGTTTCGGCCCGGGAACATTCTCGTCAGCGCCCGCAACCTGAACACGATCTTTATCATCGACAAGCCGACCGGAGACGTGGTGTGGCACTACTCGAAGGGGCTCGATCACCAGCACGAGGCCGTGATGGTCGAGCGGGGGAATGCTGCTGCGGGCCTCGTCATGGTCTTCAACAACGGGCTCGAAGATCTCCACGCCTATCGCAGGAGTCTGGTGCAGGCCGTCGATCCGGTCGAGGGAAAGGTCACGTGGGAGTACGGCTCAGAGTTCTTTTTTTCGACGGTCGGCGGATTGGCGCAGCCGATGCCTGAAAAGAACATCCTCATCACATCGAGCAACGGCGGAAGGGTCTTCGAGATCACTCCCGGCGGGCGGATCGTCTGGGAGTGGGCGCCCCCATTCAACCCGATGCGGTTGCATCGGCTGTCCCCCGATCACTGCCCGCAGCTGGCAGCGCTGGCGCTTCCGGACGCCGAGGCTCGCCGCCGCCGTGCCCGGCGCCCGTATGTGGACACAGGTCTTTATCGGTTCGACCACCCGTTCGAAACCGAGATGAGGATCGTGGACGGCAAGAAGAGAAAGCTGCTCGAATCGAATAATGGATGCCGACAATTGCTGATCCCGCCGCAGGCTTCGGTGAGGGCCGGTTTCGGGATCGACGGCGGGAGTTTGGGGAACCGATATCTCAAGGTCGGATTCCGCATGACGATTGAGGGTGAGGGCGGTGTCCGGGTGCTCGTTGATGAGACTCTGGCCTCGGACGCCGAGAACTTGTGGTTGCAACGAAGGGCCCGGCTCGGCGCCTACGCGTATGAGCACGTGGAGTTGTGCATCGCAACCGTGATCGAAGGTGAGACCGACGATCTCGGGGAGTTCGCAATGTGGGCTAACCCGGTCATCGAGTCAAAGTCAATGCGCCCGCCGCGTCTGCCGCCGGTGAGCCAGATCACTGAGCAAGAGCGCCGATTGCGTGAGCAGCAGCTCAAGGTCCTGGGGTATGTGAACTGACCCGCCCAACCGCCGGATACCAGATGCCAGATACCAGATACCAGATCTACCCACCCATCCCTTGACATCGAGACGGGTGAGTTTACGATTTCGTCGCATCCGGCATCCGGCAT
>JAOZUP010000198.1 GCA_029938595.1 Thermoanaerobaculales bacterium
GTAGTAGCGTTCGGTCACATAGCCTCCACGTTTCGCACGGTGAGAGAGGATACCACCGTTGGGCATGAGGCTTAAGGAGGTGAGGGAGTGAGGGAGTCAGGAGGTCCGGACCACCACCTAACTTCCTTCCGCCTTACCCCCTAACCTCCTAACCCCCTAACGCCGATCGCCATGCCCGAATCGGTTATGATTCCCGACAATGAAGCGACACGGTCTCGGTTGGTTGGTTTATCAACCCTACAAGTACCTGGTGGTGGCGCCGGTGCTGGTGCTGGCGACCGCTTTCTTCGCGATCCTTGCCCTGGTCTTGAGCCTATTCACGAGTGCGCGCACCGCCAGCCGGCTCGCCGGGGTGGGGTGGGCGAGGATGATGGCGTGGGTGACGCCGATGCGGGTGATGGTCGAGGGCCGCAGGAATATTGATCCGCACCAGTCCTACGTGCTGGTGTCCAACCACCAGAGCCAGTACGACATCTTCCTGCTCTACGGCTGGTTGGGGGTCGATTTCAAGTGGGTGATGAAGCAGGAGTTACGGAACGTGCTGGGCATCGGCGTGGCCTGCGAGCGACTTGGTCATATTTTCATCGACCGCTCGAACCATGCTGCGGCCATCGCTACCCTCGAGGCCGCAAGGACGAAGATCGTCGACGGAACCTCAGTGATTTTCTTCCCCGAGGGGACGCGGAGCACGGACGGCCGGCTTCTGCGGTTTAAGAGAGGGGCGTTCCGGATGGCAATCGATCTCGGGCTGCCGATCCTGCCGATAACCGTTACCGGCACCCGGGACGTGCTGCCGGCCAACACGTCGGACTTGATGCCGGGCTCGGCCCGGCTGATCATCCACGAGCCGATCGCCATCGAGGGTGTGACGGTGGAGGATTGTCAGGAGCTGAGCGACCGTGTACGCGAGGTCATCGCCTCGGGCCTGCCTGCAGAATAGGTTCTGCTCTCCCATGTCCGACGCCGCGTTCCTTCGAATCGGTCGCTTCTCTGCAGAAAAATAGGGCTGTCATTCTGAGGACGACCAAATCCGCCAGCTCGCTATCGGTATCGCCATCGGTATCGCTATCGAATGGCCGGATTGGCACAAGGCCCATCGATAGCGATTGCGATACCGATAACGATAGCGATCACGGGCCGGCCACCCGTTGTTATTTCTTGCTTTGTCGGCCCACACGGGCCCTGGATGGCTCAGGATGACGGGTCGGTGAGTGGACGCCGCTATTGCGACTCGAGCATCGAGCGCGAGCGGTCGACCGCGGCGCGTACCGCCGACAGCATCGCCTTACGGTCTCCGTGGTCGAGCCGGTCGGGAGTCGCCACAAGGATCTCTTCTCCCTTCTCCTGGTCCACCCGGTGGTGGACGAAGAGGAGTTGGTCGAGGAGCTCCGGGGCTTCCTCAGAAGCCGAGGTATAGATGGAGGCGGTGTTCTGCGGTGGCAAATGACCACGGATCCGGGCAGCGCGCTGGACCCGCTCGTGGAGCATCTCGTTGATGGTTCGACGAAGACTTTCAAGGAGGCGGAGCCGCCGCGATCTTGGCTGTGGCATCACAGTTTCCTCCACAATTCCGCCCCCCTCATCTGCACCTTCGCACTCGGGGGCGGGACCGGTCTGTGCGCTGGATCACAAAAAGTAAAACCCGGACCTGGTGGTCCGGGTGTTTTGTGATTCTGAGTTCTCGACTTTACTCGCTGTCTTTGGAGGCGAGCTTGACGTTGGTATTGGCGGTTTCTTCGGATGCGCTCTCGGCGGCGCCCTTGTCACATTTGGTCTTGTCGCAGCTGGCGCCGGCGGTCTTGGTCACGCCGTCATAGGCGGCCTGGGCCGACTTCGAGCAGCTGGTCTCGGCGAGGGTCTCGTCGTACGAAGCCTTGGCCACCGCGTGAGTGGCGGCTGCGGTCGCGGACTTGCTGCAGCTGGTCTCGGCATAGACCGCGTCGTAGGCGGCCTTCTGAGCCGTCTTGCTGCAGCTCGTATCGGCGTAGCTCTTGGCGTAGACGTTCTCGGCCAGGGCGTTCTTGTAGGCCGTCTCGGCAGTCTTCTCGCAGCCGGTCTCATCAAGCGTCTTGGCGTAGGCAGCCTTTGCCGCCGACTTCGAGCAGGAGGCGCCCTCGTTGCTCGCCTGTTTCGCGTCCTTGCCATCACAGGCCATCGCCGGGTTCACCAGTAAGGTTGCACAAAGTAGGACACCCAACACCATCACCGTTTTCCTCATCTCGCAGCTCCTTTCAGTCGGCCCCTCTCGGGGAAATCAATCGGAAAGTTGATTCACGATCTCAACCGCACTATACATGATCAACTACGCAAATGTAAAACCAAAGTTTCAAATCGCGGGAGAATCATGATGCTTTGGGCCTGCATCGGCGCGTCACCACGCCTGTAGGGTGCGGGTAACTCAAAACTAAAAACTAAAAACTCAAAACCATTACCGAGTGCCCTGCCACCTTTCGGCCCTGTCGACCCCGAGGCGGAGACCGAAGAGGTAGCGACGCCCGGGCGCCGGGTAACCCAGTGCCTCCTGGTAGTCCGAGTCGGCGACGTTGAGAACTCTCGCAGTGATCTCGACACCGTTCCACAGGCTGTAGGCGAGTGCGACGCTGCCGGTGGTGTAGTCGTCTGCTTCGGTACGTTCGAAGTTGACCGGGTCGACATCCTCCCGCGACCCCACGTAGACGACAGTGAGATCCCCAGTGATATGTTTGGAGAACGCTCCATGGATGGTCCACGAGGCGCTCCACTCGGGTCTCCGCAACAGCGGCTGACCCTCGTTATCCTTGGTTTCGAGGTAGGTCGCCTGGACGAACGATGCCGCGCGCTTGCCGATAGAGTGCTCCCAGCTGAACTCGGCGCCGCGAATCGTTGCCTTGCCTATGTTGGCGTTGGAGTAGGTCGCGAAGTCGAACTCAATGAGGTTGTCGAGATCGGTGGAGAACGTCGTCACCTGCCACTGCGATTTCTTGCTCCTGGTGGTGTATACCAGACCGAGATCGGTGGAGGATGAGGTCTCAGGCTCGAGATCCGGGTTGCCCGAGAAGGGGAAGTAGAGCTCGCCTATGGAGGGTGGTCGGAAGGCCTTTCCGTAGCCACCGCGAAGCTCGAGAGTATCGCTGAGCCGCCACCCGAGGTCTGCCCGCGGCGAGACCTCGGACCCCCAGTCGTCGTGATCGTCCCAACGCGCCCCGACCAACAGCCGCACGTTGGTGGCAATCTGCCACACGTCCTGGAGAAACACGCTCATGATCTCGTTGGTTTCGCCTTCCAGGTTGGTGCCGAGGTTGGATGCATTGTCTACTTCGTCTTTTCGGTACTCGCCGCCCCAACTGAAGATGTGCCGGCTGAAGCGGTGGTTGCTCGCGAGACGGATCTGGGTCGAGCTGGTCTCGGTGCCGGTAAAGTTGAAGAAAGGATCGTCCGGGTCGGAGAAGTTAAAGGTACCGTCGATGGTCGCCCCGGTAAGCTCGATGTTCCAGGAGTCGCTGAAGTAGAGGTTGAGCGGAACTGCCACCAGGGTTTGGTCGCTGTCCTGGCGGCGGTCGGGCGTCGGGCTGCCAGGGGCTGCGAAGGGGATGCCGGTCTCGGCCTCGAGATTTTGAACCACGACCCCGAGCCGGCTTCCGCGTTTTCCCCAGCTCCATCCGGCGGTGACGAGGATCTGGCGGCTTTCGAAGTCGGCGTTTTCGAGCTCGCCATCGCTCTGGCGATCGAAGCCGGAGGCGTAGATGTCGAAGGCCTTGCCGCCCCAGCCGACATCCGCTTCGAGACGCCGCCAGCCCTCCGATCCTCCTTCTCCGAAGAAGCGACCGTTAAAGCCGCCCCGGGTGCGGGCCGGGATGAGGTTGATCACCCCTCCCACGGCATCGGCGCCCCAAAGGGCAGAGTACGGCCCCCTTGCGACCTCGATCCGACTGAGACCGCCGGTGCTGAGCTGGCTCCAGTCGAAGCCGCCGAAGAATGGAGAGTTGAGGCGAACACCGTCGAGCATCACCAGGGTTTGGTTGGAGCCGGTTCCGCGGGTGAAGACCGATGTCAGCTTACCCTCGTCTCCGGAGCCGACCACCGTCAGCCCGGGCACCCGGCGCAACATCTCCGCCACCGAACCCGACTGCGCGTCGTCGATCTCGTCGCGGGTCACGACGGTGACCGCGGTTGGCGCCTCGTCGACCGTCGTCTCGACCCCGGTTGCGGTAACGGTGACCTCGTCCGAGAAGGACGGTGTTGGTTGGCCCGGCTGGGTGGGTGGTCGCTGGGCCTGAGCGGGGAGCGCCCAAAGGGCGATAATCGTGGCGAGGATGAGTCCCGGTTGAAGCTTTCCGAACATCTGAAACCTCCCGTTTCGTTCCGAACGGCAGGTCTCCTGGCTCCCGGATCAACCGCAACCGCTCGCCTTCCCAACCGACAGACCCACGAGGATCGACTCGGTCAGTGGCCGGGCGGGCTGGCATCGCCATCCTGCCCTTGAGCGGCCCGTACCCGGTCACAGTGGCGGGGGCCGCGCCGGATTCACACCGGCTTCCCTTTCCGTTCTGTCGAAGCCAGCCTACCACGCGCTACCCGGGAGGTGCCAGGTGCCAGATACCAGATGCCGGATACCGGATGTTTGTCGACGATTGTGTTTCCGGTGGGCGAATCCGGTATCTGGTATCTGGTATCCGGTGCCTAGTGCGCCTCCTCCCAGTTGTGCCCCGTGCCGAGATCCACCACCAGCGGGACCTTGAGCTCCATCGCCGACACCATTTCGTGGCGGACCATGGCGCCGACCTCCTCGGCTCGGTCTTCGTCGACCTCGAGGAGGAGTTCGTCGTGAACCTGGAGAAGCAGCAGCTGGGCGGGAAACTCCATCCTCAGTCGGGAATCCACCGCCAACATCGCCTTCTTGATGAGGTCGGCGGCGCTGCCCTGCACCGGGGTATTGACGGCCACCCGTTCGGCGGCGGCGCGGGCGGCGAAGTTACCGCTTGCGAGATCCGGAACCGGTCGCCGTCGCCCCATCAGGGTTTCGACGTAACCATTCTCGGCGGCGTCGGCGAGGGTGCGTTGGCGATACTCCTCGATCTCCGGAAATCGCTCCTTGTAGCGTTTGATGTAGTCCGCAGCTTCGGAGCGCGGGATTCTCAGATTCTGGGCGAGCCCAAAGGCGCTCTGACCGTAGATGATGCCGAAGTTCACCGCCTTTGCAATCGACCGCATCTCGCGCGTGACTTCCTCGGCATATGCGTCGAAGAGGCTGGCCGCGGTCTCGGTGTGGACATCGGCGCCGCGTGCGAATGCGTCCGCAAAACCGCCCGTGCCGCCGCATAGGTCGGCGAGGATTCGCAGCTCGACCTGAGAGTAATCCGCCGCCAGCAACAGGCGCCCGGGTGGGGCGACGAAGGCGCGCCGGATGCGCCGGCCCTCAGGAGTTCGCACCGGAATATTCTGCATGTTGGGGTTCGAGGAGGCGAGGCGTCCGGTTGCGGCGGTGGTTTGTGAGAAGTTTGTGTGGATGCGCCCGGTTTCGGGGTTGATGAGTTCGGGCAGGGGGTCGACGTAGGTGTTCTTGAGTTTGACCAGCGAGCGGTAGTCGAGGATCGCTTGTGGCAGCGGGTGCTGGAGCGAGAGCTCGGTGAGCACCTGCTCGTTGGTCGATGGCCCGGTCTTGGTCTTCTTGATCACCGGCAGCCCTAGCCTGTCGAAGAGGATTTCGCGCAGCTGCTTGACCGAACCGATCTTGAACTCCTCGCCGGCGGCCTCGTAGCAGCGCGCCTCGGCTGCGGCGATGCCGGCGCCGAGCTCGGTGGAAAGCTCCTCGAGAATACTGCAGTCGACCTCGATGCCGTTGCGCTCCATGCGGGCAAGCACCGGGATCAGGGGTAGCTCGAGCTCGCGGTAGAGCCCGTCCAGCCCCTCTGACTCGAGCAACGGCGTGAGCTTGTGGTCGAGCAGCCAGGTCACGTGCGCGTCCTCGGCGGCGTAGTCGCGCGCGGGCGCCGCGAGCACCTCGGCGAAGCTCGTCTGACCGCCCACCGCCTCGGCAAAGGAGATCATCTTGTGGTTGAGATGAATCAGGGCAAGGTCATCGAGCTTGTGCGAACGGCGGTCGGGGCTGAGCAGATAGTCGGCGAGCAGGGTGTCTCCGTCGATCCCCGCAAGCTCCACCCCGTGACGGGCCAGAACCTCGAGGTCGTACTTGAGATGCTGACCGGTCTTTCCGACATCGGGGCTTTCGATAAGCGGCCCCAGAGCCCTGCGAACCGGCTCCCAATCGAGCTGCGCCTCGCCGGTCGAGTGGCCGACGGGCACGTACCAGGCGACCGTGTCGTCGCAGCAGAACGACATGCCGACCAGGTCGGCGCGCATGGCGTCGAGGGAGGTGGTCTCGGTATCGAGGGCGAAACGCCCGTTATCGGCGAGGGACGATCGCAACTCCTCGAGATCGGCCTCGTTCGTGGCCAGCCGGTAGGCGCTGCGATCCACCGCTTCCATCTCTCCCCCGAATTCCCGGAGCAACCCGCGAAACTCGAGCTCGGTGAAGAGCTCCTTGGCGTGCTCCTCCTGTGGTGGGTAGTGAAGGGCGAGGTCGTCGAGCTCCACCTCCACCGGCACGTCGGTGCGGATCGTGGCAAGATCCTTGGAAAGATAGGCATTTTCACGATCCCGTTCGAGCTTTGCTCTGGCGCCCGGCGGCGTCACCTCTTCGATGTTCTCGTAAATGTCGTCGAGGCCCTTCCAGCGCGCCAGGAGCGCCTTGACGCCCTTCTCGCCGATGCCTTTGACACCTGGGATGTTATCCGACGAGTCACCCCAGATGCCGAGCGCATCGGGCACCAGCTCGGGTGGGCACCCGAACTTCTCCTCGACCTCGGGGTAGGAAACGCGGCGGTCCTTCATCGGGTCCCAGAGGGTGACGTGGTCTCTCACCAGCTGCATGAGGTCCTTGTCTGAGGACACCAGCACGACGTCGAGCTCGTCCTCATAGCGGCGGGCGAGCGTGCCCATGACGTCGTCCGCTTCGTAGTCGTCGAGGCAGAGATAGGGTACGGAGAATGCGTCGGCGACCCGTGCAAAATGCGGCATCTGGGCGCGCAGGGCTTCCGGCATGTCGGGGCGGGTGCCCTTGTAGTCCGGATAGACCCGATCGCGAAAGGTGCCGCCCTTGGGGTCCCAGGTGATGGCGAGGTAGTCCGGGCGCTCGTCCCGGATCAGCTTGAGCAGGCTGTTGGTGAAGCCGAAGAGGGCGTTGGTCGGCAGCCCCTGCGAGTTCGACATCCCTCCGATCGCGAAGAAGGCGCGGAACGCCATGTTGGGACCATCTACGAGATAGAGCGTCTTGCGTTTCTCTTCATTCATGCGGGACAGTGTACCCG
>JAOZUP010000006.1 GCA_029938595.1 Thermoanaerobaculales bacterium
ACTGCGTTTTCCTCAATATGAGCGGGTTATCGTGCGCGACAATCCAGGCCGCGCCAGGGTTGATCGGAAAGAGTTGATGGCGTCTCTCCGGCGGGTCAGTCTCATGGCTCATGAGAAAGCGCGGGGCGTACGCTTTCGATTCAGCGACGATGGTGAGTTAACGCTGGTCTCGATCGGCTATGAGCGCGGGAGCGCAGAAGAAACGCTGAGCGTGAATTATCAGGGAGAGAGCCTCGAAATAGCGCTGAATGCAGCATATTTGATCGATGTTCTGCAGGTTCTGGAGTGCGATATGGTCGAGCTCCAGCTCCGGGACAGCAATACGCAATGTGTCGTAGTACCGGTGGATGACGACTCACGACTCGAGGAGTATATCTACGTACTGATGCCCATGCGCCTGTAACGCGAGCCACCATCGAAAAGGGCGCGGTTCCGAGGTTGGTGAGGGTAAACAACGCGGACGGTATCACAGCTCGTCAGCGGATAATGAATCTAACGCCACCAACGGGATCGAAATGGAGTTGACTGATTTTACCGCCTGTAGCTTCCGCAACCTCCATATAGACAAACTGAATTTTTCGCCGGGTGCAAATGTCATTCTTGGATTAAACGGGGTTGGAAAGACCAGTCTTCTGGAGGCGGTTGCCGTCCTCGGCAATCTCAGGTCATTCCGCTCATCCTCCCTTCATCGGGCTGTACTTCATGGGAAGGCCTGTTTTCGGCTTGACGGCACCGTCAAGAGCGTTGAAGGATCCCACCATCTCGAACAAATCGTCGAGGTCGGACCACCTATCCGAAGAACGCTTCGTGTCAACGGATCAGAGGTGAACGTCGGGCAATATTTGAGGATTTTTCCAGTTGTTGCTATCACTGGTGCCGATCAAGAGCTCGTTGGGGGCGGACCGGAATCCCGTCGTGCTCTGCTTGACCGTTTCGTTTTTCTTGTCAACTCGACTCATCTGGATGAGTTGCGTTCATATAGACGGGCAATCCGGCAACGAAATGCGGCGCTGACGGCGGGAGCCGGAAATGCCGAACTTGAGGCCTGGGAAGAACCACTCGCCAGGGCGGCAGGGCGGCTTGTTTCCGCACGAGCACAGGGTGCGGAGATGCTGGCCAGCTATTTCACTACGATCTATGAAAAGCTGCGAGGTGCGGGCTTTCCAACTATCGAGCCGACCTATCGAACAGAGTCATGGTTAGACACCACGGCAGGCCCCAAAAAGGTGGAAGATCTCTATCAACAACGGTATAATGAGACGCGGGCGCGGGATCGTCTGGCTGGGTTCACCGGAGACGGTCCCCACCGGCATGATTTGAGCTTGCGGTCTGGCGGGCGAAGCATCCGATATGCGGTGAGCTCGGGACAGGCCAAGGTGGTTGCGGCGGCACTCAGGCTGGCCACACTCGCCCACGTTGAAAAGGAGCGACAGGAAAAAGTTCCCGTAATTGTAGATGATGTTGACGCCGAGTTGGACGGTACAGCCTTGGCCCGTCTTGTCGATCATCTCGGAAACGAAAGACAAGTTTTTCTCTCAAGCACCAACGATGGGGTTGCAACGCTTGTGGGCGTTCGATCTCGTCGAATGAGGCTCGACAATGGAGCCGTAGTACATCAGGAGGCGAAAGCCCATGGCTGAACAATACACCGCCGAAAACATCAAGGTCCTCAAGGGTCAGGAGGCGGTCCGAAAGCGCCCGGGAATGTACATCGGAGATGTGGATGACATCTCGGGACTTCACCACATGGTCTGGGAGGTGGTCGACAACGCCATCGATGAGGCACAAGCCGGCTATTGTTCCCATATTTCAGTTGTTATCCACGCTGACCAGACAGTCACCGTGACTGATGATGGGCGCGGCATCCCCGTCGATACCCACCAAGCGACCGGGAAATCAGCTGCCGAGGTCATCATGACCGAGCTCCACGCCGGGGGAAAATTTGACAGCGACTCGTACAAGGTGTCCGGAGGCCTTCACGGAGTGGGCGTCAGCGTGGTCAATTTCCTGGCCGAGTGGTTGCGTGTCGAAATCCACCGCGATGGCAAGGTTTGGGAACAGACGTTTTATCGCGGGGTGCCCAAAGAACCCCTCAAGACGATAGGAACCACCCGCCGAACCGGCACGATCGTCAACTTCAAGCCGGATGCCGAGATCTTCTCCGTCCTCGAGTTTCACCCGGACCTGCTGGTTCGCCACCTCCGGGAGCTCGCCTTCATGAACTCCGGCACCGAAATCAAGTTTCTGGACGAGGGTAGCGACCGCGAAGAAAAGTTCTTGTTCGACGGGGGCCTGGAGGAGTTTGCAAGATATCTCAACCGGTCCAAGTCCAACCTTCACGACGACCCTATTTATCTCGTTGACAAGAACCAGGAGGGTGAGGAGGTCGAGGTCGCTCTCCAGTGGCACGACGGCTACAATGAAAACGTCCTTGCCTTTACCAACACGGTCTTCAATCGGGACGGCGGCGCACACCTTTCGGGCTTTCGGGCAGCGCTCACGCGAACCATCAACATTTACGCCCAGGCCCAGAATCTCCTCAAGGGGCTCAAGGAGAACTTTTCCGGCGAGGACGTTCGTGAGGGCTTGACAGCGATCATCTCAGTTCGCATTCAGGAGCCGCGGTTTTCCTCTCAGACCAAAGACAAGCTCGTGTCATCGGATGTCAAGGGATGGGTGGAGTCGACCATCAACGAGCACCTTGCCACTTACTTCGAGGAGCATCCGGCTGTCGCCAAGAGCATCGTTTCAAAATGTCACGACGCGGCGGCGGCGAGAGAGGCGGCCCGCAAGGCGCGCGAGCTCACGCGGCGTAAAAGTGCGCTGGAAACCTCGGCTTTGCCTGGCAAGCTCGCGGATTGCTCCGAGCGCGACCCGGAGCTGTCCGAGCTCTTTATCGTAGAGGGTGATTCGGCCGGCGGCTCGGCAAAACAGGGTCGGGACAGGCTCTTTCAAGCCATTTTGCCGCTGCGTGGCAAGATCCTCAACGTCGAAAAGGCGCGATTCGACCGGATGCTCTCGTCGGAGGAAATCCGGGCGCTCATCCTGTGCCTGGGCACCGGCATCGGCAAGGAGGAGTTCGACCCTCTCAAGGTGCGGTACCACAAGATCATCATCATGACCGATGCGGATGTCGATGGTTCTCACATTCGCACCCTGCTGCTGACGTTCTTCTACCGACAGATGCGGGAGCTTGTCGAACGCGGACATCTTTTTATTGCCCAGCCGCCTCTTTACAAGGTCAGCCGCAAAAAGAAGGAGGTCTACCTTCGCGATGATGGGGATCTGGCCCGATTCCTTCTCGATCGGGTCGAGGATGAGTTCACGCTTGTGGTCGGAACCACCGGCCAGGAGCTGGCCGGGCGCGAGCTCCGCCGCGCCATCCTTGCCGCCCAGGAGTGGAACGAGAGCCTCGGCCGTCTCGAGCGCCGCGGCTGGCCTCAGGATCTCGTTCTTGCCGCCCTCGACACCGAAGCGAAGTGGGAACAAGAAACGACCAGCGCCGAGTTTGCCGATGCTCTAGCGGCCGAGCTTCGCGAGCTCGGATATGAGGACACCCGTGTGGAACTCGACGAGGAGCACGGCGTGCCCGAGGTCCTTTGCCGGGTCGGGCTCAACGGTCGCGGCCAGGAGGTTCACCTTGGCGAGCTTCTCGGGTCGAGTGGACTTTTTCGCCGCGCGCGCAACCAGATGACGCAGGTGGCGGCCCTCCGGGTCGGGCCGTTCCACCTCGATCGCAATGGCGAACGGGAAACCCTCGCCAGCCTGTCGGATCTGGTGGGTCGCGTCTATGAGGTCGCCAAGAAGGGCTTTAACATTCAGCGGTACAAAGGCCTCGGGGAGATGAACCCGAAGCAGTTGTGGGAAACGACCATGGATCCGGAGGCAAGGCGGCTCCTCCAGGTAACCATCGAGGACGGGGCACATGCGGACGAGCTGTTCACGATCCTGATGGGTGACGCGGTCGAACCGCGCCGGAACTTCATCGAGACCAATGCCCTCGAGGCCCGCAACCTGGACATATAAATGAGCGAACCCACGACCCCCCAGCGCGCAGATCGAGTGGCCGTGACCATCGAGGAGGAGCTTAAGAACTCATACCTCGACTACGCCATGTCGGTGATCATCGGCCGCGCCCTCCCCGATGTTCGTGATGGGCTCAAGCCGGTTCACCGTCGCATCCTCTACGGAATGTGGGAGAGCGGCACGACCGCGTCGCGCGGCTACAAGAAGTCAGCCCGAATCGTCGGTGATGTGATGGGTAAGTACCACCCCCACGGAGACCAGGCTATTTACGATACCGCCGTCCGCTTGGCCCAGGATTTCTCGATGCGGCACCCCCTGATTGACGGTCAGGGGAACTTCGGATCGGTCGACGGCGATTCACCTGCGGCCATGCGGTACACAGAGGTACGGTTGACGCGCCTGTCCGATGACATGCTCGGTGACGACATCGACAAGGAAACCGTTGACTGGGTCCCCAACTACGACGGCTCCCTTAGCGAACCCACGGTGCTGCCAGCACGATTCCCGAATCTCCTGGTCAACGGGTCCTCCGGCATCGCGGTCGGTATGGCGACCAACATTCCCCCCCATAATCTTGGGGAGATAATTGACAGCTGCATCGCTCTGTTGTCGGAGCCCGAGCTCTCGGTCGGAGACCTGATGGACTTCGTGCTGGGTCCGGATTTTCCGACCGCTGGATTCATCCTCGGGCGAAAAGGAATACACGACGCCTACACCACCGGACGTGGAATTGTCCGCATGCAGGCGCGGACCAGAATCAGGGAGGCCGAGAAAGGACGCCGAGCGGCGATCATCGTCAGCGAGCTCCCGTATCAGGTCAACAAAGCACGCCTGGTGGAGCAGATCGCAACCCTGGTCCAGAACAAGCGGCTCGAAGGCATCGCGGATCTGCGGGACGAATCCGACCGTGACGGTATCCGGGTGGTCATCGAGCTCAAACGCGACGCGATTCCCGAGGTTGTTCAGAATAATTTATTCCAGAGCACCCAGATGCGCACGACCTTCGGGATCATTCTCCTTGGTGTGATCAACAACCAACCCAAGGTCTTCAACCTCAAGGAACTCCTCCAGCACTTCCTCGACCACCGTCGCGAGGTGATCCTACGACGCACCACGTACGACCTCAATCGTGCCAGGGAGCGGGCCCACATTCTCGAGGGCCTGGTCATAGCGCTCGACAATCTCGATGCCGTCATCGAGCTGATTCGCGCGGCGCCCGATCCGGTGAGCGCCCGTGAAGGGCTGATGAGCGAATTTGGCCTTTCGCAACTTCAGGCCCAGGCCATTTTGGACATCCGCCTCCAGCGCCTCACCGGTCTCGAGCGCGACAAAATGATCGACGAGTACCACGAGATCAAGAAAACCATCGCCCATCTTGAAAAGGTCCTCGATACCGAGGAGATGGTCACCGAGATCATTGTCGAAGAGCTCGCCGAGGTTAAGAAAAAGTTTGCGGACCAGCGCCGCACGGAGCTGATTGCCGACCCTAGCGAGATTTCGATCGAGGACCTCATTGCCGAGGAAGAGATGGTCATTACCGTTTCCCGCGGCGGATATGTCAAACGATCGCCATCTTCCACCTACCGCGCGCAGCACCGCGGTGGCCGCGGCCGCCGGGGCATGGCAACCAAGGGCGAAGACGAGGTGTGGCAGCTCTTTGTGGCTTCCACTCACGCCACCATGCTCTTCTTCACCTCGACCGGGCGGGTCTTTGCGCGCAAGGTCCACGAGCTCCCGGACGTCGGTCCTTCGGCGATAGGCAGGGCCCTGGTCAATCTTCTCCAGCTGAACGCGGACGAGCATGTGCGAGCCCTGCTCGCCGTACGTGACTTTTCCGAGCACGAGGATGCGCACCTGTTCTTCGCCACCCGCCTCGGCAGGGTCAAGCGAACCCCGCTCGGTGCGTACGCCAACATCCGCGTCAACGGCCTCAAGGCCGTCGTGATCAACGACGGAGACGACCTCCTTTCGGTGCGTCTGACCCACGGTGACAGCCACGTCTTTATCGGAACCAACCGTGGGATGAGCATTCGGTTTCCTGAAACCGATGCCCGGCCCATGGGTCGTGTCACTGCGGGCGTGCGCGGGATCAACCTTCGCAAAGGCGACTTCGTGGAGGAGGTCGCGATCTTCGATCCAACTCAAGAGACCGACATCCTGGTAGTCACCGATCTTGGATTCGGCAAACGAACACCGATCGGCGAGTTCCGCGTGCAGCATCGTGGGGGCTACGGAGTCAAACTCATCCAGTTGACCAAGAAGAACGGTGTGGTGGCCGCAATTCGCCATGTGGAGGAGGACGACGAAATCCTCGTCGTTACGGAAGGCGGGATGTTGATTCGGATGAACACGGCCGAAATCCGGCGAATCGGTCGCGCCACCCAGGGGGTCCGGATCATCCGCCTCAAAGAGGGCGACCGCGTGGTTTCGGTAGCTCGCGCTGAAGCGTCGGGGGATGAGGACATCGATATTGTCGATGACGAAGGCGCAGAGCAGACACTAGACCCGGGCGGAGAAGACACCTGATTCACCGGTGAGAGGGGCGAATCGCGACCATGGGCGAGCTCGGCGATGCGACCCCCCGTTCGATCCCGGCGGTGGTGATCATTCATCAGGAAGGCGTAATCGGGCTCATCGCCTTGATCGGTCTCTCGATCCGGAGCGATGGGGTGCTTGCCGGTCTCGCGCCGCCAGCGTCGCTCATCACCGCGGTGGCCGGTGGCGTCGCGGTCGGAATCGGGAGCTTTGCCGTATTGTGGGTTCTCAGAGGCCTGCGTGCGGCAGCCGAACTCGAGAGCTGGCAGCGGCACATGGTCCAGGGGTGGAGCGTCACCGACGCTGTGGCTGTTGCGCTCTTCTCGGGTCTCGCGGAGGAAGCCCTCATTCGCGCGCTGCTGCAGCCACTCCTCGGTCTCTGGCCTGCCGCGCTGTTGTTCGCAGCCCTCCATTTCATTCCGGACCGGCGCCTGTGGTTCTGGCCGATTCTCGCTCTCGTGCTCGGTTTGGTGATTGGGTGGGTGTTCGAACTCGGGGGATATCCGGCTGCAGCAGCGGCGCATGTCACCGTCAACGTCCTGTCACTTCTGCGCCTTCGCATGCCGGCGACGGATTCATAACCTGCACACCTCACCACCCTCACAACGGCACCCTGTGAGATCTGCGGGTTCCCCCCCTCACCAGCTTGTGTGTACAATGAGCCGAAGCTGAGGGAGGAAACAGATGGACCTTTTGGATTCCCAGTTCCGCGTCAAGGTCGGACTGGCAGAGATGCTCAAGGGTGGCGTGATCATGGATGTCACGAACGCCGATCAGGCAAAGATCGCCGAAGACGCCGGATCGGTGGCGGTGATGGCTCTCGAGCGAGTGCCGGCCGACATTAGGGTCCAAGGCGGGGTCGCCCGAATGTCAGCGATCGAGAAGATCCAGGAGATCCAGGAGACCGTATCAATCCCGGTGATGGCAAAGGTTCGTATCGGCCACATTGCCGAGGCCCAAATTCTCCAGGCGCTCGAGGTCGATTTCATTGACGAGAGTGAGGTTCTCACCCCGGCGGATGAGGAAAATCACATTTTCAAACAGCCGTTCACGGTTCCTTTCGTATGCGGATGTCGCAATCTCGGTGAGGCTCTGCGCCGAATCGGTGAAGGCGCGGCTTTGATTCGAACCAAGGGGGAGGCTGGCTCGGGCGACATCGTCGAAGGGGTGCGTCATCTGCGCGCCGTTCAGCGCGGCATTCGGACGTTGACAATTCTCGAGGATGACGAACTGATGACCGAGGCCAAGGAACTCCAAGCCCCATTCGAGCTTGTCCGGTGGGTGGCCGAAAACGGGCGTCTGCCGGTGCCAAACTTCGCAGCCGGTGGGATAGCGACCCCGGCCGACGCTGCCTTGTGCATGATGCTCGGAGCGGAGTCGGTTTTTGTCGGGTCCGGGATCTTCAAATCCGACGATCCGGAAAAACGCGGTCGAGCGATTGTCCAGGCGGTGACGCACTGGCAGGATCCTTCGAGGCTCGTCGAGGTATCGCGAGGTCTGGGCGAGGCGATGTCGGGCATCGATTCGGGCAAACTCACACCGGAGGAGATGCTGTCGCGTCGAGGATGGTGAGCCTGTGACGGAGTTTGGAGTTCTTGCACTCCAGGGTGATTGGGCGGCTCATGGTGCGATTCTCCGCGAGTTGGGCGCTTCCACCCACCCTGTGCGGACCGCCGCCGACCTCGTTCGCGTGGATGCCCTGGTGATCCCGGGTGGTGAGTCGTCTGCGATGTTGCGGCTGATGGAGCCGGAAAATCTCGCTCGCCGAATCCGGGATCGAATTGTGGCAGGAATGGCCGTTCTCGCAACTTGCGCCGGCGTGATTCTGCTTGCGGAGAACATCCGGCCACCTCAGCAGGGCCTTGCCGTACTGAATGTCGATGTGGTGCGAAACGCCTACGGGCGACAACTGCACTCGACAGTTGCTGAGATAGTGCTCACCAAGGAGCTGGGCAAGCCGCTTCGTATGGAGGGCGTATTCATTCGCGCTCCTCGAATCGTACGCGTGAGCTCCAAGGTCACGGTGCTCGGCCGATGGCGTGACGATCCGGTTCTGATCCGTCAGGGCCATATTCTGGGAGCGACGTTTCATCCGGAGCTGTCTGCGGATCGTCGGATCCACGAAATGTTCATGAAAGCAGGGGAGGCCGGAAATGGATGATGTGATTCTGCAACACGAAGAGGAACGTGGCATCCACCGTCTCGTCATGGACCATGGCTCCAATGCTCTCGACCGACCGCTGATGGAAGCCCTTCACTCCGCGCTGCAGAATCTCGCGGTAGACGGCGCGCCGGCGGTCGTTCTCGCCTCGGCTCATCCAACGCTCTTCTGCCCGGGTTGGGACCTCAAGGTCCTAGCGGATGCCGGGCGCGAAGAGGTGGGAGCGTTTCTCGACACCTTCAACGCCCTCATTCTCGAGCTCTTCTCCTATCCTGGACCGACAGCCGCGGCGATCGGTGGACACTCGGTGGCAGCGGGATGTTTGCTGGCCCTTGCCTGCGATCTGAGAGTGATGGCGATAGGACAGTCGCGACAAGGACTTTCCGAGCTCAACCTCGGCGTACCGGTGCCTGGCGGTTGCCTGCGTATGCTTCGCTCCAGACTCAGCTCGCCTGCCCTCGAAGACTTGGTTTTTCGGGGTGAGGGGTGTACCGCGGAGCGCGCCAGGGAACTAGGAATTGTCCACCGTACAGCCGGTGCCGATGAAACGCTCGCTGTGACCGAGCTTGAGATTTCCAAGCTGGCCAGCCGACCCCGCCGCGCGTTTGTAGAGTGCAAAAAGATGCTCCTCGGCGATGTCTGGGAAGACATGCGGGCGACACGGCCCGAAGAGACTGCGGCATTCCTCGATTGCTGGTACGAGAAAGAGACCAGGGAACGCATCGCCGGCGTGGCCAGCAGCCTCCGCAGTTGACACCCGGTGAGAAGTGCGGGCTAGAACCGATAACTGCGGTCCTGCTCCAATTCCTCGACATGATGGGGGAGGTCGGTAGCCGCGAGCTCCGCACGAAGGGCCTCCACATACGGCGGCTTGAAGTGGTAGAGATATACCGGCACCTCACGACGGAGTTTTGACAGCTCCACAGCGAGGGTCTGAGGGGTCATATGGAGGCTCACGTCTGCCACGTCTTGCATATGGTTCGGAAATGAGACCTCGGTAATGACCGCAACGAGGTCCTCGGTCGCGTTTGCAATCTCCCAAATCCGTTCGGTGGGTCCGGTGTCGGAGGTGAAGAGGATGCTCGAGGACCCCTGGCGAAGGAGGAGGCCTGTTGTAGGCACGATGTGATTGACCTCGATTGCCGTCACCTCCAGCTCTCCGGAGGGCAGTGGAGAGATGGTGAATGGTCGTTCGATCTCGATTTCCTCGAACCGAACTGATGGATAGAGATGATTCGGAATGCGGGTGAAGTCCGGCCAGGTGTCGTTGTTGAATAGATGTCGCCGAACTCCGGCGAGAACCCTTTTCGTGCAGAAGATCGAAACCGGTTCGTCACTCGATCCGAAGGAATTTTCAACCAAGAAAGGGAGGCTGTTGGTGTGATCCATATGAGTGTGTGTGATCAGCACGTGGCGAACACGGCGCTGCTCGTCGATTGTCAGCGCCCTGGTAATGGCGCCCGCATCTATCGCGACGCACCCATCGATAAGGAACGACGTCATCCTGCAATCGGGGCTGTCGCCTCCGAAACTGCCGAGCACCCGAAAATCCATGGAACGAGTATACCCGCACCATTTCTGGTCATAGGGACGGGTCAAAGCGGCGCGATTCGAAACAACCGATCGGATAAGCGGGTTAACATACATGCGGTGCAACACGTGGAAGATCGTCTCTTTCGTCTCGGCATGCTGTTGGCTGGCGGTGGTCTAAGGGTCCGACGTCAGGTGGCGGCGGTACCCGCCGGCTCCGACCTTGAGACCGTGCTTGTTGAGAGACAAACACCGCGCGCGCTTCTCGCGACAGCCCGCGAGCTGGCCGGGGCCGAGGCCGCGACGGTCTTGGACCGGACGGCTCGTGCGGGGTGGAGGTGGCTCGTCCCTTCCGACGAGGAGTTCCCCTCTCTGCTGGACGCAATTACCGATCCACCGCTAGGGCTCTTCGTGCGCGGACGCATAACGTCGGCGAAGACCGTTACGATTGTGGGTTCTCGAAAGGCGACGCCATATGGCCGTCAGGTTGCGCGTCTTCTCGGAGAGGAGTTGGCTGCCGCTGGGGTGGTCGTGATCTCCGGAATGGCGCGAGGGATTGACGAGTCGGCACACCGGGGAGCCATCGCGCGCGGGGGTTCGAGCTGGGCGGTTTGGGGCACCGGGCCAGACCGCATCTACCCTCCGGAACACGGAGAGCTTGCCGAAGAGTTGGCCGCGGATGGAGCCCTGATCACCGAGTATCCTCCTGGAACGCCGCCGCGCCGCCACCACTTTCCGGAACGAAATCGCATCTTGGCCGGTCTTGCGACGGCGGTGGTTGTCGTCGAGGCTGCAGCGCGCTCGGGTGCGTTGGTGACGGCGCGCCTGGCGGTCGAAGAGGGCCGCGAGGTGTTGGCGGTGCCCGGCAATATCTTCTCGGAGTTTTCGGTGGGACCGAACACCCTGATTCGGGTGGGAGCACGGCCCCTCCTCACGCCGCGGGATCTTTTCGAGGCCATCGACGTGATGCCCGCATCCGACCGGCAACCGCCGCCGGACGAAGGTCTCTTGCAATGTATCGCGGCAGGTGAGTTGCTGACCGCCGACGAAATCGCGACCCGCGCACAGGTCGATGTCGCGGCCGCTGCCGGCGACCTCATTGCGCTCGAACTGGAGGGAATGGTGCGGCGGGAGCCCGACGGCCGTTACGCCCGGGTGCGCGGCACCCCGGCTGATGATTAGTTGCGGGCGGAGTCATGCGAGATAAAGAAATGCTCGTGGTCGGCGGCGGGCTCGCGGGCAGCGAGGCGGCGTGGCAGCTTGCGCAATCCGGGCTCGAGGTTCGGCTCATGGAAATGCGCCCCCGCCATTCAACACCGGTTCATCAAACCGGCATGCTTTCAGAGCTCGTGTGCTCCAACTCACTGCGCGGCGACGCTCCGACCAACGCGGTTGGAGTCCTCAAGGCCGAAATGGAGGCTCTCGGATCGCTGGTCATCAAAACAGCGCGCCGTGCACGGGTGCCTGCCGGCGGCGCGCTGGCGGTCGATCGTTCGATCTTTGCCGAGGGAATCACCACGGCGATCAGTGGCCACCCACGAATAACGGTCCAGCGTCTGGAAGTCGAAGAGCTCCCGGACGGCCCGGCCATTTTAGCGACAGGCCCACTGACATCTCCAGCCCTCCACCGGGCCCTTGACGATTGTCTCGGAGAAAAGGCGCTTTCGTTCTTCGACGCAGTTGCCCCGATTGTGGCGGCGGATTCGCTCGATTTGCAGCGTCTTTTCCGTGCTTCTCGGTATTCAAAGGGAGACGGCGCCGACTACCTTAACTCCGCCCTCGACCGCGATGCGTATGAGTCTTTCGTGGACGCGTTGCTGAGGGCCGAGCGGGTTCCGTTCAAGGAGTTCGAACAGACCGACATTGCCTATTTCGAAGGATGTCTCCCGATCGAGGTGATGGCCGAACGTGGTCGCGAAACGCTTCGCTACGGACCGATGAAGCCGGTCGGGTTGACTGATCCGATTTCCGGACGGCGGCCATGGGCCGTTGTCCAGCTGCGCCAAGACGACCTCGCCGCCGAGCACTGGAATCTGGTTGGTTTTCAGACCAAGCTGACCCACGGTGAACAGAAGAGAATCTTCCGGTCTCTTCCAGGTCTCGCGGAGGCGCGGTTCGTGAGGCTCGGGATGATTCACCGCAACACCTTCATCAACGCACCGCTCCACCTCGATGACACCCTCCGCCTACGGCAGCGACCGGATATTCGGCTCGCCGGTCAGATAACCGGAGTTGAGGGCTATGTGGAATCGGCGGCGACCGGATTGATAGCGGCCCGCTGTTTTGCCGCCGAGGAGGTCGGCGGCGTGGCGTTCCCCCCGCCGCCCGAAACTGCGCTCGGAGGGTTGATGCGCCACCTGACCTCCAGCAGCCCGGACTCCTTTCAGCCGTCCAACATCACGTGGGGCCTGATGGCTCGGCTGCCAGCGACGGCAGGACTCCGGGGGCGCAGTGAACGGCGCCAGCGCCATGCCGAGCTGGCAGTCGAGCTCGCACGGCGGTGGGCGGAAACCCTCCCCGGGCACTGGGTGTGACCTGGCCCGCATATCTCACTGGGTGTCTACTGCGGACGGCGAGTCGCGGCGTCCCGCCGTGCTTGTCGCACATCGTGCTCCTCGACGTAGCACAACTACGACTGCGTCGCCCGATTCGCGACAAACCCAGCGGATACTTGCGCTTCGCCGCCCTCGCTACGACACCCAATGAGATAAGCGGGCGAGATCACCCCAATCAAGAGAACCATTTACCCCGGAAACCCGTCTTATCTCATGAGAAGAGGATTGAAGCTCATGACCCCTCATATCATTGGTGGCGCGCAGCCGCACTCGGCAGGCAGACCGGAATGCACCCGCCGGCCAGCCGGACGCTCAACCCTGGTCATCGCAGACTCCGGTGCTATGGTCGAACTCCTGGTCTTTCCATCAGGAGAGCCGGTCGACCGTGGCACCCAGTTCCACTATCGAGGGACCATCTGGGAGATCACGGGAAAGCGGGACAGCGGCATCATGATGGCCGAACCAAGCCGCCACTGACTAACCCACACTTCTCACCGGGTGTCTACTGCGGGCGGCGAATCGCGGCGTCCCGCCGTGCTTGTCGCAAATCGTGCTCCTCGACGTAGCGCTGCTACGACTGCGTCGCCCAATTCACAACAAACCCAGAGGATACTTGCGCTTCGCCACCCTCGCTACGAAACCCGGTGAGAAGTGCAGGCCAACACCTGAGATCACCAATTCTCACCGCACCTGCACGGATGTCGGTTCCCTCAATCTGACTTTCCCCGCGGGTGGCTGCGGCGGTGGACCTCCATCAGATGAGCGAGATCGATCTTTGTGTAGATTTGGGTCGTGGCCAACGAGCTGTGGCCGAGAAGCTCCTGAATCACACGCAAATCCATTCCGGCCTCGAGAAGATGGGTCGCAAACGCGTGACGCAGAGCGTGCGGATGGAGATGGTTGAGATCAGCAGTGCGGCGCACGCCTTCATCGATGATCCGCCTGATCGATCGATCACTGAGCCGGCCACCGCGCTGATTGACGAAGAGTGGGTCATCCTCGGAAGCAATTCCCCGACGCCATCGTTTCCGTGATGGCAGGTAGGCCGCGATAGCGGTGGCCGCCGGTCGACCGAACGGCACCAGGCGCTCCTTGCGCCCCTTCCCGCGGATCCGCGCCAGGCGCCGGTCGAGGTTGAGATCAGCGAGGTCGAGAGCCACCAACTCCCCGACCCTCAGCCCCGCAGCGTAGAGCAGTTCCACGGCTGCGCGGTCGCGGCGCCCCGCCGCCGTGTCCGGAAAACCCTCCAGCAGCTCCTCGATGGTGTAACGATCGGCAACCTCGGGAGTTTGCTGAACACCGTGGGGAAACGGCACGGCCTCCGCCGGGCTCGCGACAAGCGTATTCTCGGCGACGAGGAAACGAAAATAGGTGCGAATCGAGGCGAGGGCTCGAGCAATCGAGCTCGGAGCGAGATGTTTGGAGTGGAGGTGGGCGAGATAGGCACGAACCGCAACCGGACTCACATCTAGCGGCATCCTGAGGCCGAGCTCGGAACCGGAGAAGTCAATGAACGTACGGATTTCCCGGCGGTAGGCACGAAGGGTTGCGGGCGATAGGTTCCGTTCCCACTCAAGGTGTTCGAGAAAACCATCGAGCAGCCAGCTCGGGGACCTGGAAAGAGGCATTGACTCGCTCATCTGGAGTCCTTCATCGGCTGCGGCAACGCACCAGTGATCCGCCACCACCACAACCTCAGAAGGTCGCGCAGCATCTGACTAGAGTGACGCACGGCAAGAACCCTTGATGCCTCGATGTGCCGCCACCGAACGCCAACCTCGTGGATCAAATACCCCCAAGAACGAGCGATGACGAGTAGCTCCACATCAAACGCAAAACCGTCGAGACGCTGAACTGAGGCGAGACCGCGGGCAAGATTGCCGGGAAAGAGCTTGAAACCGCACTGCGTGTCGTGGATTTTGGTAAGCCCAAGAGTGCGTACGATAAGGTTGAAGGTGCGTCCCATAAAGTCCCGGTGGCGGGGTTGACGAACCTCGACAAGGTGTCGCTGAACGGCCCTCGACCCGATCGCCACGCCGCCGTCCTCCGCAGCACTCACCAGCAACGGAAGCTCCTCGATAGGAGTCGAGAGATCGGCGTCGGTGAGTAGGACCCACTTCCCAGCCGAGAGCCCAAAGCCGGTGCGTACGGCGGCACCTTTGCCGAGATTCTTGCGGTGGTTTGCGATGCGCAAATCAATCTCATTCGGTAGCTTCGCCGTTCTCGCAGCCTCACCAGTTCCATCCATCGAGCCGTCATCGACGACTATGATCTCGGCCGGAAGCCAGACCGGGTTGTCGGCAAGGAAAGAACCGATACGCTCCAGTGATGGCGGGAGTCGACCGGACTCATTGAGTGCGGGGATAACTACGCTCAGGCGAATTTGCATGATTCACCGGCCTCCCGCCGTGCCCGCAGCAAGACCGAGCGAGCCATCTCAATCTGAGTCGTCGGCGACCACGTCGGACGCCGCTGCAGCACCGAGGATCGATCTCTGAGCTCCGAGGAGACCCGGCAGACCGAGTGTCGCTACACCGGCGAGGGCCGCGGCCAAAACCAACGGCACATTTTTTGGAAGAACCGGCGTTGCGAAGTTCACGCCAGCGAGCAACATTCCAGGCGTTCCCTGGCGTACGACGACCAGCACCGAAGCGGAAAAGGCCCACCACACCAGCGCCAGAGCAGCTGCCCAGGCAAACGCGGGCAGAGTTGGGCGTTCTCCGAGGATCAGAATCGCGATGAGGGCGCCGGTGCAAACCGCCAACATACCCACGAGATCGGCCCACGAGGTTGCCATAAGGGTAATCAGGGGCGGTCCGGGATCGTCCTCATTCGATTCCTGCTGCGGAGTGGGTCCGGGCTGTACGCGTGCTGGACGTTCGTTGAGAGCGTCCCAATTGGTGAGGATGTCGTTGCGATCGGTCATCGATCGGCCAGGCTTCTGACGAAAATCTTGAGCTGCATGTCCACGGGGCGCCCCTTGTAGGTGTCGATAAATTGCAGGATCCGCTGCACCTCCTGGTCGTCCGGTTGGTGGACCGCAAGCTCGATGAGATATCCCTCGGCGCCCGAAAGATTGAAGGCGCGAAGCTCGGCCATTGAGGCGTTGAAGAGTTCGCGGTCGTAAAACACCACCACCTCTTGATCGTCGGGTCGGACATCCAGGAGGTCCTTGGTGATGCTAAGAGTGGCACGTCGATCGCCTGCCTCAAGCGCAGCGTGGAGGTTGGCGGCCTCGGGTTCGGCCTCAAGGATCTCGAGCCGCAGTTCCTCCAATCCTGGATCGTTGGGATAAGCTTTGAGCTCTGCCATCAAGCGCTCATATGCCGCCATCCAGCGCCCTTCCGTAAAGAGATCCCTGGAGATAGAGAGGCCTTGTGGAATCGCGGTCGGCACCGGGGTGGTGATGGCCTTGCGGTACCGCTCCAGGCGACGATCGATCCGGAGCTGGGAATCATCATTGGCGGAATTCTGCTCGAGGAGGACAATAGCCTCCTCCACCCGGTCCTGGTTGAACATCTCTTCGGCGTCGGCGAGAATTTTTTGGACGGCTATGATGCGCGCTTCCCCGAGGTCCTCGGGGACAAAAACGCCTCCGAGCCATAGAGCGCCGGCGACAATCAACAGGCCGGCGACTGATATCGTGGCCCACCACTGCCAGGGGAAGCGCCGTTTTGGTTTCTCCGGAATGCGCTCCTCACCTTCGGGAAGGACTTTCGTTTTGCCGACCTCCGCCCCGAAATCTGCGATCGGGGCGAACTCGTCCGAGAAGAGCTCATCTTCGAGCTCGGGCATTCCCGGTGCGGCACCAGCCTCGGCATCGGGATGAACGTTTCGCTCGATTGCTTCATTGAGCCTGGTGGCGTCGACGTGGTTGGGGTACAGGGCGAGGACGCGATCGACAAAGTTGCGCGCGAGATCGACATCCCCGCTTTCGTGGCTCGCCTCAGCGTCTGTGAGCATAGGCTCGATGCGCCGTTCGAGATCTTCCTTGGCATGGCGGATGTGCTCGATGCGGTCCTTTGCCTCCTCGTGGTTCGGATCGATGAGAAAAACCCTCGACCACGCGTCGATGGCGGCAACAAAATCATCGGCGGCCGCCGCTGTCCCTCCCTCGGTGAGGAGGTCTCGTATGGCGGCATGGGTGTCGTTGGAGTCGACCTCGACCGGACCCCCGTCGTCGGCTAGAGTTTCCGGGCCGGCACCTGAGAAATCCGTGACATCATCTGCCGCATCTTCATAGTATGGCTCTCCCGAAATCGGCGGCGGTTCGCCGCCGGAAAGATCCGGGGTCGCTGATTCCTCCGATGCGATACCGGGCTCCGGATGGCTCGCCGGCGAGTCATTCCCCACCTCAGCCGACGCCTCTTGGTCCGGCGCCGTGGTAAAGAGCTCCGCGTCCTCGGCCGTGGCAGCGAAGTCCGGCACATTCTCATCCGTTGCCGCGAACGAGACCTCTTCTCCAGCCACCGTTTCGGGAACGATCCCCTCCTGCGACCCTGACATGTCGCTGCCCTTTTCAATTTCGGCGATGGTAGCTGCAATATCACGGTGGTGTGGGTCGAGGGCCTGCGCCATCATGACGAAGTTCGCTGCTTCTTGAGAATTGCCCTTTCTGAGGGCTTCGCGGGCCTGGGCTAGGAACTGACCCACCTGAGACTCGCCTTTGGTAGCTGCTTCGATCTGACCGAGGAGGTTTCGCCCCTCCTCATGACCGGGAAGATCGAGGAGCACCTGCTCCACTTTGGACCGCGCGCCCTCGAAATCTCGGTTGTTGAAATCCTCCACCGCTTCCACCAACAGATTGTTGATCGTGTCAGTGGTGGGGGCCTGGAGTTGTGAAACGATCTCGTTGAGATTGATTTCGCCGGCGCCGGATGACAGCTGCTGATGCAGGTTGATCGCCGGTGCGTAGGCGGGGTCGAGTCTGAGGACGAATTCGAGGCCGATCAGAGCTTCCTCCCGGTTGCCCTGTTGGAGTTTGCCAACTACCTGTTTGAAGGCGGTCATCACACGATCCTTGGCCTGTGGGGAGAGCTCAGTGTTGCCGGGATATGCCATGATAACGATGTTATCACGGGGTTGTCTCGACCCTGATAACGTTCCCTGGGCCGGTCTTCTCACAATCTCACCACGCAACATAGTGAGAGGTGTGGATCAACCGACTGACAGCGCCCCTTTGAGAACGATCCGAACTCGGGTTCCACCGGAGTTGAGACTCTCGAGCTCGAGCACGCCGCCATGGTCGATGACGATCCGGTGGACGAGAGCAAGCCCCATGCCGGATCCCCGCCCCTTGGTCGAGAAGAACGGTTCCACGAGGGTTTCGGTGTCCTCGATCGGAAGACCGACGCCAGTGTCCTCGACCTCGATGACCACATCTTCAACCTCGACTCGCGCGGCGATCACGATCGTCCCGTCGCCCGGGGTGGCCGAGACGGCGTTGTCGAGAAGATTGACCAGGACCTGCCGTAGGAGCACTGGGTCAACCAGGGCCATGATCTCCTCTACTGGAAGCTCCACTCGTACCTCGAGGCCTTCTCGGACGCCGTCGTACAGGGAGGACACCTCCCGCAGCACCTGCCCGATGGTGGTTGGTCGGGGATCGATAGCAGGCATCCGGGCGTATTCCTGAAACGCATCCACCAACTCTTTAAGACCGGTGACCTGACCAACGATCGCTTCACAGCCGGAGGTCACAATATCCCGCATACCCTCGTCGAGAGAGGCGGCCCTCCTTTGAATGCGCTCGGCAGCGAGTTGGATAGGGGTGAGCGGGTTCTTGATCTCGTGCGCGATGCGCTGCGCGACCTCGCTCCATGCCGCCTGCCGTTGGGCTTGCATCAACTGGGTGAGATCATCCATCGCCACTACCCGACCGCCGCCGGGGAGGGGTCGCGAGGTGATATCGACGTGAATGACCTCGCCACCGGATTCGATATCGAGCTCGTACCTCGCATCGGCGGGCTGTCCAGGCAATAGCCGGGCTCGAAGATCCTCAAGGCCGGAGCGATCCAAGTCGTCGAGAGGGAGCCATTCCTGTGCCCACTCCGGTTGACCAAGCATCTTTGCCGCGGCCGGATTGGGCCGAAACATGGTGTTCTCTCCGTTGAGCGAGAGCACGCCGGTGGGAACAGTTGCGAGAAGAGTCGCAAGCTCCTGATTGGAGGCCAGGATCTTCCCTTCGGTGGCACGGACCCGGCGAACCATCGCGTTGAAGGAATCGACCAGTACTGCCATCTCATCGGACGCCGGAACGTCCACCTCCTCGAGGGCATCGCCCTCAGCCACACGCTGAGTGGCGCCGGCCACGGCCAACAACGGCTCGGTAAAGCGACGCGACAGGTACAGCCCGATCCAGACTGTGGCAAAGAGGAGAAGGAGGGTAATGGCCAGAAACACGAGGATGGTGGTGGCTGTGATCGTTCCCTGGGTCCGCTTCATTTCCTGAAACGAGGCATCGGCAGCAATGGCGTTTTCCAGGTGGAATAGGAGCTCGCGAGGCAACATATTCCCGACGACCATGCGCCCTTCGTTTTCAATCGGGCTCCAGGCACGGATCAGAAGGCCTCCTCGCCAACGTTCCGACCGCACGTCGGACGGCGGGAGATCCTCCCACCGGAGGGGAGGCAGCGAAGCCGGAATTCGACGGGGGTCTGCCACAGCCTCTTCGAGATTGCCGCCCGCGTACAGCGCGACCATGTCGACCCCGAGGAGATGCTGGAGCCGGACGAGGTCCAGCCGGCCGCCACTGTTTTCGAACTCCTCCGCCGCAACGACGACCTGGCGTTGAAGGCGATCCTCCACCAGCTCCCGAACCTGTACGGTGACCTGGGCGCCGCCGCGGAGAATCGTTTCCACCGGGGCGGAGAACCAACGATCGATAGAGCCCTGGAGCAGATTGGTGGCGATGAGGAAAATGAGAATCACCGGCACAAAGGTCAGGCCGACATATGTGAGCACCAGCTTGGTCCGGAACCGACTCCCGAGAACACCCGTCCTACGCTCGACGGCCAGGCGGACCAGGTTGCGAATCAAAATGAAGCTGAGGATCAGGATGAGCGAGATATCGAGGTACCACAGAACGAACAGGAGAACCCGGTTGGTGAGCTCTTCAGGCGATGATTCCTTGGCACGTTGGAGGAGGTAAAAGGCGCCGGAAGAGAGCACCATCAGAAAAACAAAGACCGCGACCAGGAATCGATTTTCTTTGTGGTATCGGCCCCAGGCCTCGCTCAACCGGCTCACCGGGTGATCTCCCAACTGCCGTGGAAGGCTGAGCTCATGTATCGTCCGGCGACGCCTCGAGATGCACCTCGATCCAGCCCGTGCCCTCGGTCGAAGGGAAGATCAGCCAAGCTGTACCGCTCGAAAAGACCGCGCGCGCACGGACCCGCAGGAACGCGCCCCGCCGCGCGTGCGGCAACGGTATCTCCACCGCAGGTGGTGCCGCGAGCCAACGACGGGCGGCTTCGGCTGTGTCCACTTCTCGGCTGACCGTAGTCGTTCCGTTGACGATCATCTGGCAGCGGAAGCGTCCCGTCACAGCGTCGAAGGTCACACTCGCCTTGGCGACCCCTTTCCAGAGCTTGCGGTCGGGGAACAAACGGCGCCGTGCGTATACGCGAAGCGTGTAGTCGATTTCGGTGGCGAGTCCCGATCCGAGGGTACTCTCCACAGAAGGGGGCAACTCTCCGGCGAGTTTGAATTGGATAACCAGGGCCTCAGCACCCCGGTCCACCTCAAGGGAGAGTGGTTGGCCGGCGAGGGCCGTTATCAGCAGAAGCGCGTACGTGATCCCCGACATGCTGCGGCGATTCTACCGCGGATTCGCCGGAGCGGCCGGCCGATATCCCAGCCCGCACTTTTCATCGGGTTTCTACTAAGACTGCGTCGCCCGATTCGCGACAAACCCAGCGGATACTTGCGCTTCGCCGCCCTCGCTACGAAACCCGGTAAGAAGAACGGGCGCGACCGTATTTCGTGACACGGGTCGCGAATGGTAAGGTGTGGCGATTCGAGCGGAACGGAGGGATAGCGATGAGCGCAACCATTCCCGGGTGGTCGCCGGAGGTCGAGCGCGGATTCAAGGAGATTCTCTTTCGGTTCCTGGAAGAAATCCAGTGCACCAGGGCCGCGCTGTACTTGTACGGTCCCGAGGATCTCTTCCTGCTCGCAACCCAATACGGCTTCGGTCGCCGGGATGTCCTCGCGATCGAACACGGGTTGAACGACACCATGGTGAAAAAGGTGCGCGAACTCAACGGTGTCCCAGCAGCCTTCAACCGAAAGGACGACCTCGGCTCGCTGACCGAGTACCTCAAGAGTGCCGGCAACGCCAAGTTGCTCTTGATTCCGCTGATCGCCGGCGACGAGATCATCGGTTTCATCGACGCCCGCGACAAGGGACGGAAGCGGACGTTCGAGCGGGCAGACGTGAACCAGGCGAAAAAGATCGCTGCCGCCTTGGTCGAGTATGCCAAACGCAGCGGGTTTCTTGGTCCTATCGACGAGATCGACCTCCCGGAACAGCCGCACCAACCTCGACCTCAGGCCATCGCGAAGCCACCGCAAGGTTTGGCGAGAGCGCCGATGCTCGACGAGACGGGTCTCGAAACCGTCCACAGCGCTGCCCTTGATTGTGTCCTCGAGCAGTACGTCACCGCAGTGGCGATCACCCTTGTCACCCCGGATGGGGCTGCGACCCTGATCAACGTTCGTGAGGGTGGAGCAGAGGTTGATAGCGAGGCGTTGTTCCGTCATCAGGCGTCGGCGATGGCGGAGGCCGGTCTCCTCCCGCCCGACCAGGGGTCCTGGCGGTCGGAAATCCGCCGAATACCGACAGCGGCCGTTGCCGCACCTTCGCCGATTGTTGCCTCCGCGGTTCTCCTCAACGACCCCAATGCCGGCTGCCTCTCAGCCTCGGTGATCTCTGGCGCCGGCGCAACTGGCGCCCGAAACACTCTGGCACGCCTGCGGGCTCGCGCCGAGGATGCGCATACGAGCTCACTTCTCCGTTTCTCCCGTCGTAACCTCGCTCGTCGTCTGCTACAACCCGGGAAACGCACATATCCCGATCTCGTGGCCCATTCCGAGGCCGTGTCCCGGCTCGCGTTCGCGATGGCCCGGCAACTGGGTCTCTCTCCGGAGCGCGCCGAGGAGGCCGTGCTTGCCGGAATTCTCCACGATGTGGGGATGCGCGAGCTCGACTATGAACGGCTGTATGGGAGTAGCTCGCCGTCAGCAGACGACCGCCTCCGATACCAAAAACATCCGGAGATCGGAGCACGGATTCTCGTCGGTACCGGTCTTGACGAGGTTGCCTCAGCAGTCCGCCATCATCACGAGCGTTGGGATGGAACGGGCTATCCCGACCGGCTGGCGCAAGAGGAGATCCCGTTTCTTGCACGATTGGTGCACGCAGCTGAGGTCTTCGATGTCCTAACGGTACCCGGTCGTTATCGGCCGACCGTCAGTCCAGAGCGCGCCATGGAGATCATCGACCGCGGCAAGGGGCATCAGTTCGATCCGGAAATGGTGGAGGTCCTCGCCAGGGTGGTGCAATGACCGAGGGGCGCAAGATTCTCGCAAAGAATCGTAAAGCCCGCCACACCTACCACCTCCTCGATCGGGAAACGGCGGGAATCGAGCTCCTCGGAACCGAGGTCAAAGCTATCCGTGCCGGGAAAATAAATATCAAGGAAGGTTATGTCGCGTTCGTGGATGGCGAAGCGTTTCTCGTCGGTTGTCACATTGGTTCCTATGACAGCGCAGGCTACGCAGGTCACGATCCGCTCCGCCGCCGGCGCCTGCTCCTCCACAAGCGCGAGATTGAACGCTGGGCGAGCAAGGTCAAGGAGAAGGGCCTCACTGCCGTTCCGCTAACGGTTTTCATCGATGGCAATTGGATCAAGGTGGAGATCGCCCTCGCCCGCGGGAAGCAGCTACACGACAAGCGCGAGACCCTGCGCCGCCGCACACTCGATCGCGAGGCCGAGCAGGCGGTCAAGGAACGAAGCAACGGTTGACATTGGCATAATTGCGGCGTAAATTCACGGTTTCGAGGGGCTCGACACGTCCGGCCCCCGAACTTTCCGGGAATAGCGCCTGCCGGTGCGGGTTTTTCAGTTCGGGTATGGAGACATAGACCGATGCAAGACGAGATCGTCATTCGCGGTGCACGCGAGCACAATTTGGCCAACATCGACGTTGCCATTCCACGCAACCGGATGGTCGTGATCACGGGGGTCTCCGGCTCGGGTAAGTCGTCCTTGGCCTTCGACACGCTCTTTGCCGAAGGTCAGCGACGCTATGTGGAATCGCTGTCGGCGTATGCTCGCCAGTTCCTCGATCAGATGGAAAAACCGGACGTCGATACCATTGAAGGGCTTTCTCCCGCCATTTCCATCGAGCAGAAGACCACCTCGCGCAACCCGCGGTCAACCGTCGGAACGGTGACGGAAATCCACGACTACCTCCGTCTGTTGTGGGCGTCCATCGGCACGCCGCAATGCCCGGACTGTGAAATTCCGATTCTGCCGCAAAGCGTGGAGCAGATGGTCGACCGTATCCTCGAGCTGCCGGACGGGACGCGATTCATGCTCCTCGCACCGGTTGTTGAGGGACGCAAGGGGGAGCACCGGAAAATCTTTGCGCAGATGGTGCGCGAGGGCTTCGTCAGGGCTCGTGTGGATGGTGAAATCGTCGAGGCCGCCGACCCTCCGGAGCTTGCAGCGAAGAGCAAGCATACCGTCGAGGTGGTTGTAGATCGCCTGTCGGTACGGAAGGATGTGGCCTCCCGCCTCGCTGATTCCATTGAGACCTCCCTCCGGGTTGGTGGAGATTTGACTCTTGCAGCGATTGAGAACGGTGAGGAGATTGTTCTCTCGGCACGGCACGCCTGTCCTAAGTGCGGGTTCTCGCTGACCGAGGTATCACCGCGCCTGTTTTCGTTTAATTCGCCGCAGGGCGCGTGTCCCACGTGCTCAGGGCTGGGGTATCTGCGCGAGGTTGATGCAGAAAAGTTGGTGATCGACCCCGAGCGTACGCTTGCCGGCGGCTGTCTGGCGATGGTCGGAAAGGCCCGTAGTTCGTGGTTCCGGCACCAGGTCGAGCAGCTGTCGATCGCCCTCGGATTCGATCTCGAAACCCCATGGCGGCAGCTCCCGGAAGAAATCCGGCGTGTCCTCATGTACGGCACGGACGGTGAGCACGAGTTCGTGTGGGAAGGGCGAAAGGGGGCCTACCGCTATCGGGACCGCTTCGAGGGGGCGGTGCCGCGCCTCGAGCGCCGGTACGCCGAGACCGCCTCGGAGGACGTACGGCGCGAGCTTGAACGGTACATGTCCTTCGCCCCATGCGGCGACTGTCACGGGGCTCGCCTTTGCCGGGAAGCGTTGGCGGTGAGAATCGGGGGCCGAAACCTGGTCGATGTCTCGGCTCTGCCGGTCGATCGCGCTCTGGAGTGGTTCTCCACACTCGAGCTCAACGCTCGCGACGCCGAGATTGCCGACAAGATCCTGCGCGAAGTGAGAGATCGTCTCGGCTTCCTGGTTTCAGTCGGGCTCGACTACCTGTCCCTAGATCGGATGGCCGGGACTCTGTCCGGCGGAGAGAGCCAGCGCATCCGGCTCGCAACCCAGGTTGGGTCGAAGCTGATGGGGGTGCTCTACGTTCTCGACGAACCGTCGATCGGCCTCCACCAACGGGACAACCGGCG